>MHBG01000021.1 GCA_001804785.1 Lentisphaerae bacterium GWF2_45_14 | reverse complement strand
TATCGATGAATAAGAATCCTGAATGCGTCAGGAGCCTCACAGGATTTCGATGGATCATCGATATATTATTATATATTTGAATGCAAATTGGTATGAGAATGAACTTATCGAACGCGAATCAGTAAAGGATTTAACCTAAGAAGACCCTCCCGAAAAACGCAACTGAGGGCTTAACGCAAAGAGCTGATCTTGAATAGAAATGAAAGAGATGTTTCATCCTGCCGTTGGCTTGAAACAGGATTTTTCGTCCCAACTGCTTTTTTTAGGGTGATGGTCTCGGAAGTGAGCTTAAGAGCTGATTTGAGGGCAAAAATGGAGCGGGTGAAGGGAATCGAACCCTCACAGCTAGCTTGGAAGGCTAGGACTCTACCGTTGAGCTACACCCGCATAAACTGAAGTCAGAAAATACAGTTGCGGGCATTTTTTTTCAAGTCTTAATCCAAAAAAAACACGGTATCCAAGCTTGGCGTACGAATCTCCAATGCGGTCGAATGTTTCAAAAGCGGTACCTCTTTCATACGGAAAAGGTATCGATGACATATTTGCGACGCGGCGGCCAGAACAATTTGATATCGGATTAAAACTGCCATATATTGGCGCATAAATCAACTTGGGATGACGTAATGGAACGATCTGATATATTAGTATTCAAACAGGGACTTTGCGCAAGCCGTGAAGACGCTAAAAAGCTCATCATGGCCGGGAAGGTCAGGGCGGGCCGCGATGCCGTCGTCATGAAGCCTTCTGAAAAATACTCCGAAGACACTGAGTTCATAGTCGAACAGCCTTCTCCCTATGTTAGCCGGGGGGCTTATAAACTCCTTGATTCCCTCGAAAAATATCTGCCCGACCTTAGCGGAATGACCGCGCTCGACGTCGGAGCGTCGACCGGCGGCTTCACCGACCTTATGCTTCAGAAAAATGCAACAAAAGTCTATGCCGTCGATTCGGGACACGGACAGCTCCACGATAAGCTCCGCAACGACCCGCGCGTAATTTCAATGGAAAAGGCTAACGCCCGTTATCTCGACGAACTCTCAATCCCTGAAAAGATAGACATTATGACAATGGATGTTTCATTCATATCCGTCATGAAAATAATTCCCGCCACCGACCGTCTTCTCAAGCCCGGGGCATTGGCGTTTATATTAGTCAAGCCGCAGTTCGAACTGGAAAGGAAGGACGTCGGCAAGGGCGGTGTAGTGCGCGATGATGCCCTAAGACAGAAGGCCGTTGATAAAATATGCTCATTTGCGCGCGATGAAATGAAGTGGAAGCTTCTGGAAGTTTTGCCGTCCTCGATAAAGGGTCCCAAGGGTAATCAGGAATACATGGCTGTTTTCGTAGCGGGAAAGCTCCCGCCTGCGTAAATGCGGCAGGTACATAAATAAAACAATACCGTGCCGTTTGTTCAATTCAACGACAATGGCGTCCCCACGGGGATTCGAACCCCGGTTGCCGGGATGAAAACCCGGTGTCCTAGGCCTCTAGACGATGGGGACACTTGTTCTAAAGAGCCACTAAAATACCTCAGACCTTAAATTTTTCAAGCGTTGATTTTTTTAAAAAAGAAATTATCTTTGTAAGGTGTTTGGGGAAAGTTGGGATATGATATTGAAAAATGTCCATTTTTGTCTATAGTTTGTTTTTCAGTTTCTCCTCTTCACATTGGAAAGGCATGGTTCGTGGACCTCAAAATAAAAGATGTTGCTGAGCTTCTTCAGGTTTCCGAGAAGACCATTTACCGTTGGATAAAGGAAAATAAAATTCCATCCATGCGGATAAACTGGCAGTACCGTTTCAACCGCGACGCGATAAACGAATGGGTTCTTAAAAATAACATCAGCGTGGCGGAACCAATCTTTGACGAAACCGAATCTACAAAAAAAGCCGATATTGTCGAATGCCTTAGAAAAGGCGGGATTCATTACAAGGTAGCCGGTTCCACGGTTGAGGAAATCCTTAAAAACGCGGTAGCGCTTATAAATGCACCGCCCGGACTGGACAAAGAGACCATTGTCTGGCATTTGCTCAAGCGCGAAGCCATGATGACGACCGCGCTTGGTTCTGGAATCGCTATTCCGCATCCGCGCACCCCACTTATCTCTGATATTTCATGCGAAAGCGTTTCAATGTGTTTTCTGAACGGCCCGGTGGACTTCAAGGCCCTCGACAATATGCCGGTCTCAGTTCTTTTCATTGTCCTGAGCGCGAACCAGCCTCGTCATTTACAGATACTCTCACAAATATCGCACCTCTGCCGAAAAGATGGGTTTATGGAGCTTATTAAAAGGCAGGCACTACGTGAGGAAATATTTGACTATGCCGGTAAAGAAAAGAAAAGCTGGGAGCATCATCAGGTTTAGTTTTAAAAAAAATCAGAAAGCGGTTCCGTGACATATTATACGACAGGCATTTTTATTTATTTTATTTCCGCCTTCCTTTCTCTTTTTGTGAGGGCGGAAAGGAAGGCGTATTTTGTAAGCGCCGCCAATCTCGTCGCGGGCCTTCTTGTAGCAGTCCCGGCGCTGGGGTCTGTTTTTTACGGCGAGATATTTTCATTTGAAATCAACGCGGCGTTTCCCTTTGATCATCTGCGTTTCGCAATAGACCCGCTTTCCGGTTTCTTTATAGCGCTTAGCGCGTTCGGCGCTCTGCTTTCCACATTTTACTCTTCCGGCTATATGACAAAATATATTAAAGAAGGTCGTAATGTTGGGGCTCACTATCTTTCGCTTCAGCTTCTGATTGCTTCAATGGTGCTACTTCCGGCGGCGCGCGAGTGTATGAGCTTTCTCATGATATGGGAACTTATGTCGCTTTCCTCATTTTTCCTAGTAATTTTCGAGAACGAGAAAAAGGAAGTCTTCGATGTCGGGATTCGCTATCTTGTAGTGATGCATGTAAGCGTAGCCTTTCTGATAACCGGTTTTGCTTATGCCTCTAATCTTTCAGGCTCTATGGATTTTTCTGTGTTCAAGGAATTTTTTGCGTCGAACACTAAAGGTGTGCTTCTTATAACAATACTGCTTTTTGCCGGATTTGGAATAAAGGCTGGGCTGGTTCCGCGGGCAAAAGTAGAAGCTCCGTGCCATGCCTCGGCATTAATGTCTGCTTTTATGACAAAGCTCGGAATATATGGGATGTTCATAACGGTATTTATTTTCGGGACGCCTTCAGAGGTATTTTGTTATATATTTCTAGCAATTGCCGTATTTACTGCCGTTTTCGGAATAATGAATTCTCTTGCGCAGAACGATATAAAAAGGGTGCTTGCTTATTCAAGTATTGAAAATATAGGAATTATTTCAATAGGAATGGGTTGCGGGTTTCTGGGTCTTTCTTATGGAAGCTGCGAGATGGCTTTTGCCGGATTTGCCGGAGCGTTGCTTCACGTAATGAATCACTCATTTTTCAAGGGGCTTCTCTTTTTCGGAGCAGGCGCGGTCTATGCCACAAGCCATTCGAGGGATATGGAAAGGCTTGGCGGGCTCATACATAAAATGCCGTTCTGTGCGTTATTTTTCATCTGCGGTGCGGCGGCTATCTGCGGGCTTCCGCCGCTGAACGGATTTGCCGGTGAATTCATGATATATGTAGGGCTTTTGCGGAGCGGGACTTCCGGAAGCACAATGCTGATGATCTCTGCAACGCTTGCGCTCGCGTTTCTTTCCTTTACGGGGGCGATGGCGCTCCTATGCTTCACGAGGCTTTCGGGGATTGTTTTTCTCGGGCTTCCGCGCGACCGCGAAATCAATGAAAAGATCAAGGGGAAAACTGATCCGCGCATGCTGATTCCGATGGGTATACTGGCGGGTTTTTGTCTCATTGCCGGTCTTCTTCCGCAATTCGCCTTAAGGGTGGTGTCGAATCCGGCGGGAATGCTGTTTAAAGAAGGCGCTTACCTTTTTCAACACGAGATGTCTATGGCAATGAACATGATTTCGCTGGGTTCCTTCATTTTATTATTTCTGATTATTGCCGGGTTTGCTCTGCGCTATTTGCTTCTCAGAAAGCGCAAAAATTCCCTTTCCGGCACATGGGGCTGCGGCTATTCCAACCCGAACGCCAGGATTCAGTACACTGGTTCTTCATTTTCAATGCCTTTTCTTGAGATATTGAAGCCATTTTTCAAGAGGGAGTCACATTCGGTGCTTCCGGGCAAAGGGGAACTTTTTCCCAGAAAATCATATTCGGCAATCCACTTCAAGGATGTGATTGAAGAGTTTATGCTGAAGCCCTTAACGAAGGCTTTTTCTTATCTGGGTCCGATGTTTTCATGGGTACAGAGTGGAAGCATGCAGCAGTATCTTCTTTACGGGATATTATTCTTGATGGGGGCGCTTGTTTGGATAATTGTGGAGGGAAAAATCTGATATGCATATAATTTTAAATATGGTTTTTATTCTGCTGATGCCGCTTTTTATGCTCGGGATTGTCAGACGCGTAAAATCTTTGTGGTCGGGACGGAAAGGTGTTCCGCTTATGCAGGTATTTTTTGACGTGAGAAAGTTGCTGCTCAAGGGCGAAGTATTAAGTTCGTGCTCGTCTTTCGTCTTCAAGGCGACACCTATAATTTCTCTGGCGGCGCTTCTTACGGCAGCGACAGTTGTTCCGATGGCGGGCGGAAAGGCGCTTATGGGTTTTCACGGGGACTTCATATTCTTCTCATATCTTTTCGCCCTCAGCCGTTTTTTTGCCGTTATCGGGGCGCTTGATACGGGAAGTAGTTTTGAGGGAATGGGAGCAGGGCGCGAGGCTATGTTTGCGGTTTTCGGAGAGCCCGGCTTTTTTGTCATCATGTCGTCACTCGCTTACATGGGCGGGTGCAGATCGTTTGCGGATATTTTTTCAGCTATTCAGTCATCGTCAACCACATTTTATCCATGCGGAGTTCTTGCTGCCGCCGGGCTTTTCATCTTCATGCTGGCAGATGCGTGCAGAATGCCGGTTGATGATCCGGCTACACATCTGGAATTAACTATGGTTCATGAAGTTATGGTACTCGACAATTCCGGGCCTTCAATGGCTTTTATAACATATGGCGCGGCTCTGAGAATATTTCTTCTCTCTTCGATAATCGCCGGGCTTTTCCTTCCTGCCGGGATGCCGTTTGCCGGAGAGATAATTCTTTACGCTCTTTCGCTTTTTGCTGTAGCGGTGGTCGTAGGCGCGGTTGAATCAATCATGGCCAGAATGAGAATGGTGCATGTGCCGCAGTTTCTTTTCATTATCTCTGCCTTCGGAATGGTACTTTTCTTTATAGTGCTGATGGGCAGAGGAGGAATCAAATGAGTATAGAAAACTCACTGCTTGTCATTTTTGCCGCCACGATGCTTTATGTCGCAGTAACGGGTCGCCTTGAAGCCTACGTAAAAACCTTCGCGTTTCAGGGTCTAATTCTGTGTATCCTTTCCGTTTTCTACAATATTCCTTCACATCATATTTTTACTCTCAGTTTTGTTATTATCGAAACGCTGGTGCTGAAATGCTGCGTAATCCCGTATTTTATCATGAAAGAAATAAGAGAAAATGAAATATTCAGAGAGACGGAGCCATATATTCCGAACCTTTATTCCCTTGTCGCTGTGAGCTTTTTCATAGCGTTCGGCTTTATTTTTTCATACCTCGTTTCACGCGAAAACCACCCCGTAAACCCAATGTACTTCGGTATCTCGATATCAACAATTATCTCAAGCATTTTTATAATAATGACCAGAAAAAAACTGATAACCCACGTCATGGGTTATATGCTGATGGAGAACGGAATATTTCTGCTTTCGCTGGCGGTCGCCGCTGAAATGCCGTTTATTGTAAGTCTCGGGGCGATGCTTGATATCTTTATGTGGGTACTGTTGACCGGAGTCTTCCTTAGGAGGTTGCAGAGCCGTTTTTCTGCACAGAATATCGATAAGTTGAAAGGACTCCGGGGATGATAGTACAAAGCCTTTTCATTCTTATACTTATTCTTCCCCTTCTGCTGGCAATTCCGCTATGTCTCAGAAAATCATCGCGGACAGGACTTATTGTTACCGCGGCTTATTCCGTGTTCCACGCAATTGCTTCGTTTATTCTTGTGTTCCAGCCTTTTATGGAAGGCGGCTTTTCCGCTATCACATTTACGTCTTATTTTGTTCTTGATGAACTGAACGCTCCGTTTCTGCCGATTTTTTCGCTGGTTCTGATGGCTGTTTCGTTCTATAATCTGGGATTTTCCGAGTTCAAGGAGGAGTACAACAATCAGAGCAACCGCTGGTACTACGGGCTTTTCCTGCTTCTCTTTGCGGGTTCGATAAACGGCATACTGCTGAGCGCGCATCTGGGACTTCTTTGGGTATTTGTAGAAGCGTCTACGCTCACAAGTTCCGTACTGATATACTATTACGGCAAAAGAACGACTATTGAGGCCGTCTGGAAATATGTTTTTATATGCTCCATCGGAATATCCTTCGTCTTTATAGGGATAATATTACTTTCGGTCAGCGCGGGCGATGTAAAATCATTATTTTTTGTTGATTTGAATAAATCCGCAGCTTCTCTTAATATTTTCTGGCTCAAACTCTCAATTCCCTTCCTCTTAATCGGTTTCGGCACGAAGGTTGGACTGGCCCCGATGCATAACTGGCTGCCGGACGCTCATTCGGAAGCACCCTCGCCTGTCTCGGCTATGCTTTCAGCGGCGCTGCTTAACGGTGCGTTTCTCGGAATTCTCAGGGTTCACAAGATAATGACTCTCGCGGGACTGATTTCCTATTCATCAATATTGCTGCTCATCATGGGATTTCTCTCTCTCTTCATATCGGCGGTATTCATAATGAACGCCAGAAACTACAAAAGAATGCTCGCTTATTCCTCCATCGAACACATGGCTATCGCCGCTATTGGCATTGCTCTCGGCGGCCCTGCCATTTTTGCCGCCTTCCTTCATATCGCCGGACATTCGCTCGGCAAGGCCGCATTTTTCCTGAATTCAGGCAACGTCTACAGTTTGACCCACACTAAAAAAATAAAGAATGTTTCCGGTCTTTTCAGTTCCAGCGCTCCGACGGCTTGGCTCTGGATCTTTTCATTCCTTGCCATATGTGCCTTTCCGCCATTTTGCACATTTGTGAGCGAATTCATGATAATAAGGGAGATGATGAAGCATTATCCGCTGTTGACGGTATTTTTCCTTATCTTCCTTACACTTATAATGTTTGGCATGGCGCGCAATGTCTTTAAAATGGTTTCGGGTCAGGTGCGGCCGGAATCTTCTATTAAAAGGGAAAAGTTTTCTCTTTTATGTATAATACCGCAGGGAACCCTTCTTCTCTGCGCAGTAGTGCTCGGGTTATGGATGCCGGACAGCATAAGGCTGCTTCTTTCAAAAGCAGCGGCTTTTATAGGCGGATAGAATATGGAAAATTGGATATCTGAAAAAAACGGTCAGTCTCTTTCCCTCCGGGAAGTTCCCGTTCTTAGGTTCGCGGAGCTGAGGGAAGATATTGTAGAAAAATGCCGGCACGGCATGAGAATTGCAGGCTTCTTCGGACATAGAGAGGAGAAGACCCTGAGACTTTTTATTGTGTTGGCATCCGATGCCGAATCAACGCTGCTGGTAAGTTCGGCCGTTTTTTCCGAAGATGAAAAAAGCTACGAATCGCTTACACCTGAACTTCCTCAGTTTTCGATGTTTGAACGGGAATTTTATGAAAGTTACGGTATTGAACCGCTTGGACATCCATGGCTCAAGTCCGTACGCTTTCCACATGACGGAGCGATTAAAAAAAATGAGGCTGACTATCCATTTTTTAAGGTTGGCGGCGAGGGAATTCATGAAGTCGGTGTCGGGCCCGTCCATGCCGGAGTTATTGAGCCTGGACACTTCAGATTTATGTGCGACGGCGAAAAAGTTATTCACCTTGAAATACATCTGGGCTACCAGCATCGCGGTATCGAAAAACTCATGACTTTCCCCGGCGCAATCAGTGGGAAATCGGTTCTTGCTGAATCAATCGCGGGCGACTCCGTAATTGCCAATATGATGGCATTTTGCGCAATCGCCGAATCAGGCTCCGAAGGCACACCACCGCTCAGAGCCGTCGTGATAAGAACTATAGCCATGGAAATGGAAAGAGCCGCAATACATATCGGAAACCTTGCCGCGCTCGCGGGCGATATCGGCTATTTGACAGCCAACGCATTCTTCGGTGCTACAAGGACTTATGTCATAAATTTACTCCTTGCTTTTTCAGGCTCCCGTTTTGGACGCGGTCTGATACGGCCAGGCGGTATCGTTTATGATATTGACCCGGAAATACGCAAGGCCGTTATTTCAAGTCTTAAGATGGTAAAGGATAGAGTCATACTGATGGGCGAGCAGATGTTCGATTTTCCGGGAGTGCTCTCGCGTTTTCAACGAACGGGCGTAGTCGATGCCGCCACCGCCCACAAAATTGGGATGGTTGGGTTGGCTGCGCGCGCTTCTGGACTTAAAACAGACGTAAGGTCCGACCATCCGTCAGGGCTTTACCGATTTTCACCGCTTCACCGGCTGAGCATGGAAACAGGTGATGTTTTTGCAAGAGCTTTCCTGCGCTATCTTGAGATAAAGCAATCACTCGATTTCGTGCTTGAACAGCTCGAAGAACTCAGTGATGAGGGTTCCATCATGAAAAGCCCGGCCCCCCTGAAGGCCGATTCATTCATAATGTCGCTTGTCGAAGGAGTTCGCGGCGAAATAGCCCATTTCTGTATAACTGATTCAGATGGAAATATTTCGCGCTATAAGATAAAGGACCCCTCATTCAATAATTGGCCCGGGTTGGCCTATGCCGTAAGGAACGAGGGAATAAGCGATTTTCCGCTCTGTAACAAGAGCTTTGATTTGTCATACTGTGGTTTCGACTTGTAAGGAATTTTAACAATGTTCAAGTTTTTAAAAATTAGAAAAGTACAGGGCCGTCAGTACATACCGGACATCAGAAAGGCCTCCGTCAATCAGAAGTTCCGGGGCTTCCCGCTGCTGGATTCCTCGCTCTGTTCCAGCTGTGGCAAATGCCGCGATGTTTGCCCCTCTGGAGCAATTTCACTGTCGCCGCTCTCTATCGACATGGGGAAATGCGTGTTTTGCGGGGACTGCACTCAAAACTGCCCTCATGAATCCATAAGATTTTCCAATTTTCACAAACTGGCTTCTGACTCACGTGAAAAACTTGTCATAAATCCGGGTCGTTCCGCTGAGAATTATTGCAAAAACGCTGTCGAGGCAAAACGTGAAATAACAAAAATATTCGGGCGTTCACTGAAACTCAGAAGCGTCTCCGCCGGCGGTTGCGGCGGTTGTGAACTTGAACTCAATGCCTGCGGGAACGTCAACTTTGATATGGAAAGGTTCGGAATAGAAATCGTCGCTTCCCCGAGACATGCCGACGGCGTAATAATCACTGGCCCCGTTTCGGAAAACATGGCTTTTGCCCTTGAGGAAACCTATAAGGCCATACCCAATCCCAAAATCGTGATTGCCATGGGCGCCTGCGCTATCAGCGGCGGTGTATTTGCTCAATCCGAAGCCATCAACCGCGAATTCTTCTCAAAACACAAAGTTGATATTTTTGTCCCGGGCTGCCCTCCACACCCTTTAACCGTGATAAACGGCATCCTCGACTTTCTCGGCGCATAGCCTGAGCTTGTCGTTAATATCCTATTTTACACACTCAATTATACCATGTAAATATTAGAATACAGCACTAGTTTTACACCGCCAGCAAGCAGTTTAAGTGAATTTAAGCCTTATCGGATTTTTCTGTTCCGGTCGTGGTCGAAGAGGCTGTGGCGTCGGAGCTTGCGGATGAACTTCTTGCGGAAGAGGATGAAGAATAATTTTCTTCGGCTTTGACTTCCCTTCTTTCGATTATTTCGGCCGCGGTAATGGATCTGCTGAGTTTCTGGAACTGGGAAAGCATGGTGTTGACAGAATTCGTTCTGAGATCGAAGGCTTGTATGTTTAAAGCGTATGCCATTTTGGTATTGACAACGGAAAGGGAATTTTGGAAAATTGTCTGGTTTATTTCGGATTTGTAAGTATCTTCATTGTCATTAAAATTCATATCCATTAATGATTTAAGGCTTTCACTTTCTGCGGTATTCAAATCTGCCTGACCTTCTATCTCTTCCACGGCGTCCGAGATTGCATTGTAGGCGGATGTCGCGGCTGAGATACTTGAAAGGTCTATTGAGGAAATCCCGAGGTCGGTGCGGTTCAAATTTCCGAAGCTTATGCTTGTCTCCGCGCCATTGGGTCCTACGCCAAAGCTTTTTGAGCCGCCTTGCATTATAAATTCACCGCGGTAGGATGCGTCGGAGTATATTTCATCAAGCTTATCAAGCAGTGCCGAAGCATCCTTGTTCAGTTGGGTCCGGTCCTCATCACTTACAGCTGAATCGGATGCTTGTTCCGCCAGAGATTGTAGTTCCTCCATTATAGACTTAGCGTCTGAAAGATAGGAACCTACCAACGATGTCGCGGTAATAGCCGAGCTTATATTGCTTACGGAACCAAAGCTAATCGCACTGAGTCTGGATGTGGAAGCTTCCAGATCAACGGCCTGTGAAATCTGTAACGGACTCCAGTTTAAATTGTCGTTGGAGGGTATGGAGAAAAGCTTATTGCTAGCGCTCAGAACATTGTCAGACGCGCTAAAAAGAACATAGCTGCTAAGGTTATTTTTTATATACATCTTTTTCCCCCGGCGTAAAACAAAAACAATCGACTCCTCTATATTATATAGCTACTTGTCCTATAATTCATCGGCATTTCCTAAAAAATATTTAAGGGGTTGTCACGAACTGAACATAACTGTGTTGTCCAAGTGAATGGAAAGCTTGTATTTTTTTAAGGGGTAACTATTTTTATACTCAGCCATTTTAAATTTTTTCAGGTGAATTATAAATACGATGCAGAACAACAGCGTGGGAATAGTAGTACCGCAGGACTTCAGCTTCGGACAGACCGACGAGGACGCGCTCTGCCTTGACTGCGGTAAAAAACTTAAATATGTCAATATTCGTTATGAAACCTACGGAAAGCTCGACAGTTCATCCAGTAATGCCATTCTTATCCTGCACGCGCTTTCCGGAGACGCCCACGTGGCGGGATTTCACAGCGAAAACGACCGCAAGCCGGGCTGGTGGGACGAAATGGTCGGACCCGGTAAATCCTTCGATACTAATAAATATTTTATTGTTTGCAGCAACATAATAGGTGGATGCAGTGGTTCGACCGGTCCCAGAAGCATCAATCCCGATACCGGAAAATGCTACAACATGGATTTCCCCGTCATCACCATAAATGACATGGTCAAGGCGCAGCACAGGCTCATGGTCCATCTCGGCATAAAAAAATGGCTTGCCGTTGCCGGGGGTTCAATGGGAGGAATGCAGGCAATAGAGTGGACTATTTCATACCCTGACGCCGTTGACAGCGTAATTGCCATCGCCACAACATCCCGACTTTCACCGCAAAGTATAGCCTTTGACTGGGTCGGCCGTGAGGCTATAATGAGCGATCCCAAGTGGCTGGAGGGTAATTACGATGATATTGCGCCGGAGGATGGTCTTGCCACGGCAAGAATGCTCGCCCATATCACCTATTTGAGCGATGAATCAATGTATCAAAAATTTGGGCGCAATCTTCAGGAATCGGACAAATATTCCTTCAATTTCCACCGGGACTTCGCGGTGGAAAGTTACCTTGAGCACCAGGGACAGCGTTTTGTTGAGCGTTTCGACGCCAACAGTTATCTCTACATAACCCGCGCCATGGACTATTTTGATGTTTCCGCTCGTGCGGGCGGCGACCTCGCAAAAGCTTTTTCGGAAGTAAAGAGCAAGTTTTTGGTGGTTTCGTTTTCGAGCGACTGGCTTTTTCTTCCAAAACAGTCAAAGGAAATCGTACGCGCGCTCCTCTCCGGCAAAATTGATGTAACTTACTGTGACATAGCCTCGGTATACGGTCATGATGCCTTTCTTCTTGAGGCCGTAACTCTCGGAAAACTTATTTCCGATTTTACAAGAAACCGTTATCTGGAGGTTCAAAATGATTGAGCATGCGATAGAAAACCTTTCAAAAAGACCTGACCTTCTCAAAATAGCGGAAATACTTCCGGAAAACGTGCGGATACTTGACCTCGGTTGCGGAGACGGTTCGCTACTCAAAGTACTTAAAAAAAGAAAAAATATAACCGGCCTGGGTGTCGAAATATCCGAAGAGTCTATCCTCGAATGTGTCGGCAACGGTGTACACGTTATCCACGCCGACCTTGACGAGGGACTCAGGGTTTTTGCCGATAAATCATTTGATTTCGTTATACTCAGCCAGACTATCCAGAACCTTCAGAATCCCGATCTGGTCCTCGACGAAATGGTGCGCGTCGGACATAAATGTATTATAAGTATACTCAATATTGGATATTGCATGGCGCGGTTACAGCTAACTCTGTGGGGAAGAATGCCCATAACACCTTCACTCCCGATGAAATGGTACAACACCCCAAATATTCACCTTTCGACGATATGGGACTTTAAGTGTCTCTGCCGCGAACGCGGTATAGAAATATTGCAGGAAATACCGCTGGGCCAAAAAAATAACCTGCTCGCAAAGTTATGGCCCAATATTTTCGCGCCCACATGCGTTTTCATCGTTTCCAAGCAGGCATAGCCTGCAGATAACTGTTTGCTGACGCAAACTTTCAAGGAATAGAATATTGAGAAAAGAAAAAGACCTGCTTGGAGAAAGAGAACTGCCCGATGACGCGCTCTACGGCATACATACTTTGCGGGCAATCGAAAATTTCCCTGTCTCAGGCCGACGCGTAAGTCCCGCGCTCGTTCATGCCTTCGGAGCCGTAAAACTCGCCTGTGCGAAAACAAATCATGAGCTTGGCTTTCTGGACAATACGATTTACGGCGTTCTCGAACAGGCATGTATCGAAATGATGGACGGTAGACTCGATGCGCATCTCCTCACCGACGCTCTTCAGGGCGGTGCCGGAACATCCACAAATATGAACGTCAACGAGGTACTCGCCAACCGCGCACTTGTATTGCTCGGAAAAAAGCCCGGCGATTATATGGTTATTCACCCCCTGGAACACGTAAATTTACATCAATCGACAAATGATACATATCCGACCGCTCTTAAAGTAGCCGGAATAAGCTCCTTAAGAAAGCTTGAAAAAGCACTTGTAATGCTGCTCGAATCTTTTCAGAAAAAGGAAAAAGAGTTGTCCCATGTAGTAAAAGTCGCGCGCACCGAAATGCAGGATGCCGTGCTCACCACACTCGGAAGGACAATGTCCGCCTACGCTGAGGCCTTCGGACGCGACCGCTGGAGAGTATTCAAGTGCGAGGAACGTCTCAGGGTGATAAATCTCGGCGGAACGGCGATAGGAACAGGGCTTTGCGCACCACGTAAATATATATTCAAAGTTACCGAGAACCTCAAAACAATTACCTCTTTTGGGCTCGCCCGTGCGGAAAACCTCGTGGAGTGTACTCAGAACTGCGACGCTTTTGTGGAAGTGAGCGGGATTCTCTCGGCATGTTCCTCAAATCTACTTAAAATAGCAGGTGATATAAGGTTTATGTCTTCAGGCCCTTGCGCCGGGATTGGGGAAATAAGCGTTCCGGCACGCCAGGCGGGTTCGTCAATAATGCCGGGAAAGATTAATCCCGTCATCCCAGAATGCGTTTCGCAGATCGCTATAAAAGTAATGTCGAACCACAACAGTGTTTCCTGTGCAGCGGCAATGGGTAACCTTGAGCTTAATGCCTTCCTTCCGCTTATTGCCGATTCACTGCTCGAAAGTATCGAACTTCTGACCGCGGCTTGCAGCATTTTTTCCGAGTTTTGTGTTGAAGGCATAAAGGCCGACGAGAACAGATGTCGTTCACAGGTGGAATCCGCTATCGCCGCGGCAACTGCGCTTACGGAACTCATAGGTTATGAAGAGTCTCAGAAAATAATGACGCTTCACATCGAAAGCGGAAAGAGCTTGCGCGAAATTACTACCGAAAGCGGTATCATTTCAGATGATGATTTCAACCAACTCATTTCACCGGAAAGAGTTACGCGACTGGGTATCCCCTGAGGGTTTTATCTACACTGTAAAAGCGACACATAATTCTTTCGCTTTTGTTTGTATTTTGCCTGACAGCATTTATTTTTTATAAAAGGACACAGAGAGGGTAATCCATGAAAGCCGAATACATAAATGCCTTTATAGAAGCTACCCTTGAAACATTTCAGTCAATGTGTAATCTCTCATTCAAGAGAACAGGCTCTATTAAAAGGGTCGGCGGCGAAATTGTTGAAGTGGACGACCTTATGGCAATATGCGGACTTTCAGGAGATATCAGGGGAGCCGTGATGCTCACAACCCCGCTCCAGACAGGGATGAAACTGGTAAGCGCCTTCCTTATGGAGGAAATCACTATAGTAAACTGTGATTTGATGGATGGATGGGGCGAAATCGTGAATATAATAGCCGGCGCGGCCGATGCCAAGATAAGCGATTTGAGAATAGACCTTTCTCTTCCTTCCATTCTCCTTGGTAAAAGCGCCAGATTCTACGCCAAAGCGGGTAATCCTTTTGTAATAGTTCCCATGTACATACCCGATGTTGGTCCCTTCAGTCTCGGGGTCTCGATGGAAATAAAAAAGAAATAGATGGTAATAGCTTGATTTTATCCAACCGCCAAATATTCTTAACATTAACAGTTCCTGAAATAAGGTACGACCAATGAGCGAATATGTAATAAGCACCGAAAATCTCAGTAAAACCTATGGATTTCTTTTCTGGAAAAAAGAAAAGCCCTCATTAGATAAGCTTACATTGAAAATTCCAAAAGGTGTCGTTTTCGGATTCCTCGGTCCGAATGGAGCCGGAAAAACAACAACCATCAAACTTTTTATGGACCTTATCAAACCCTCGTCGGGTACCGTATCCATCCTGGGAAAACCCGCCGGAGATATTGAGGTCAAAAGAAAAATCGGTTTTCTTCCGGACGCGCCGGCATTCAGTCAATATCTGAAGGCTTATGAATTTCTGATGATCTGTGCCAAACTCCTGAGAATTCCCTCATCGGAAAGAAAAAAGAGGATTGAAGAAGTACTGGCGAAAGTAAAAATGACCGAGTACGCAAAATCAAAGCTCGGCGGTTTCTCAAGGGGGATGCTTCAGAGAATAGGTATAGCTCAGGCAATGCTCAATAAGCCTGAAATACTAATTCTCGATGAACCTCTTACTGGTCTTGATCCACATGGACGCCAGGAACTTAAGGATATAATAATAGCTCAGAAAAAAGCTGGAACGAATGTATTCTTCTCAAGCCACATACTTTCAGACGTGGAGACCATGTGCGACCAGATAGGCATACTTCATAGAGGAAAACTCCTCTGCCACGGGGAACTAAACAGTCTACTTTCGGAAAAAGGATGCCGAGTCATGATAGCTGCCGGAAAAGAGGACATCGCCAAGGAACTCATGCCCGATTCGATAAAAAGTCATAAATTAAACAATGGCGGCTGGGAACTTGAATTTGATGAGGATGAGAAGTTCAAAGAGAAGCTGAATTTAATGAAGGAAAAAGAGGGTAATTTTATAACAATCATGCCCTCCACGGAAAACCTTGAAACTTTTTTCTTCAGAACAATTGAAAATAATATAAAGACAGTTAATCTTAATGCAGAAGGCATATAATTTTTATGCGTGTTTTTTGGCTATTTAAAATTTTAAAGGTTTTAAAAGCCGTATAATAATAAGGAAAGGGGTAGGAGTATGAATGAGATTCTGGCTATAGCCGGAGGTACGTGGCGCAGGATACTCAGAATGCGGGCCGTGTATTTTTTAATTCTGTGCGTAATGGTTTTAATCGCGAGCGCAATCAACTACGATGTTCTATCTCTGGACCATCATAAGGACCTGATGATAGATTTCTCGCTCGTGCTAAATACCCTCGCTGTTGTATTGATCGTTATTTCAGTAACCTTTGAAATACCGGTGGAACTCAGAGAAGGGGTGGCATCAACACTTCTGTCAAAGCCTCTCGGCAGAACCCATTACCTCGTAGGAAAGGCCCTTGGTACTTCGATAACCGGACTAATCATATCGGCGATTATCATCGCCGGGTTCTTTATAATCTTCAACTTTGCGTTCGGAGAAAGAATAAGCATGGCGATGCTTCAATCGCATGTGCTTGTTGCCCTCAGCGTAATTCCAATGTCGGCAATGGCAGTTTTCTTCTCAGTGATCATTCCTGAAATGATAACGCCTATAGTTACGGCAATCGCAATATGGTTCGCCTTCTCTACAAGCGCGTTGGCAAATGTGAAAATTCTTTACGGCGGAATACTTCCGGCGCTTGATCTCTATAACTTCAAGTCATTTGCGGTGTATGGTGAAAAAATAAACTGGGACTATATCGGTCTCTCCATTCTCTGGGGTTTGGCCTTTTCAACATTCGCCCTCTCGTTGGCGAGCCTCATATTCAGACAAAAAGATATCAAATAAGGAGCGCTCATAACTATGAAATCAACGTTAATTCACATTGTTTTAATAATAGCCGCTATTTTAATTGGCGGGGCTATCGCCGGGCACATGCATGAAGAACAAAATAAACAGATGCCTTATAAGTCACTCGAAAACACGACTCCTATCGGAGGTTTTCACAAATTTGCGTCAGACATAGACTGGATGTTAGTAATACAGTATATGGGCGGCCTTAAATCCGTAAGCAAGGAAAATGTTGACGAGGTCATCAAAAGATTTGAAAAGATTGTTTCCTATGACCCTAACTTCGAAAGTGCTTATGAGATTGGCGCAATGTCCTTTTCCGTTGAAAATCCGGAAAAAGCCGTAGAGTTTCTCGAAAGGGCCTGCAATAATCCGCAGCTCAAGAATAATTGGAAACTTCCATTCTATGCCGGATTCATTCTTACCCACTCCGGAAAAGACGACCCCGAAAAAGTAAAGAAAGCTATTGGCTTCTACGAAATGGCCATTAAACGTTCACCTACACCTGAAATGTATGTGGTAAACAGCTACCTTCGTGCCAGAGCCAAAGCCATGGGTCTCAACAATGATAAGCTTGCCATGCTGAAAATCCTCTTCGGAGAATGGAAGAAAAATGCGGGAATGAGAGAAATTGAAACTACCTCCATCATCCCCGACCTTAATCAGAAGATACTCAAGGCCGCTCAGGAAGCCAGAAGAGAATATCCCGACGATAAGGAACTCATAGAATTCTCCAAAAAGGTGATGCAGGAAGTATTTAAAGATCAGCACATATGTACCTACTGCCTTTCAATCTATGCGCCGGGAGACAAGTTCTGTTCGTGTTGCGGACAGTCAGTACAGGTTTTCGGCACATGTCAGAAATGCGGGACTGTACTTAAGGCTGGTTTCTGCCATAAGTGCGGAACAAAGGCCCCTGCCGTGCTGGTTCAGGCTCCGTCTGTTCAAGAGGGAATGGAGCCTCCTCCCGTCGCCAAAAAAGTGGCAAAGCCCGTTCCCGCTAAAAAAGCGGCAAAATAAATCATTTGAAATTTGAGATGAGCTCAAAACTTATAGCCGGAACAGTCATCGTGCTTGTTCCGGCTTTTATTGTCTATATGACATCTGAGTCTTTACTCAGGGAAGCTGCGATTGCTGGGATAAATCCCGAGCAAGTCAATTCTGAAACCATTCTTAAAGAACTTCCTTCTCAAATAAGAGATTCCATAAATTATTCCGTGATGCTTTCACAGTTCAAGGACAGTGTAGCCAATGCATCTACCCCTGCCGAAAAAGCCAATGCCTTGTGCACACTCGCGGATTATACAACGGATATAAAGGAAAAAGAGGATCTTTTTGAAAAAGTAATCAAGAAATATTCCACTCAAAAAGAATCGGCCAATGCCTATTTTTATTTTTTCAATAAACAGGGGCCAAAGGTTGTTAAAATAGGCATACCTGAACTTCAGAAATATATACTTCAATTTTCTTTTCTTGACCAATTTTCCTTGTGGGGGCTTGCGTTAGCGCAGTTGAAAAGCGAAAACATTCCTGAATCCAAGCAGCTGGAATTTCTGATCCCCCTTCTTTATATTGAACCCAACTTCCGGGATTATACCGCATTATACGAAAAAATAGCCTATTTTGCAAGCCGTCAGAGCAAGTCAGCTCTTTATGACAAGGCCAGAAAATGTGAAGAAAAATGTCTGAAATACCCCTTCATAGAAACTGTTCTCATGAAAGAATTGATAAAAACGAAAGGGCAGGAAAAATAATATGAACGGGGTTATACACTTCACCCTTATAAAGTTGAGGGAACCGGCATATATGATAATGTTTTCCATTGCCGTACTTCTCGGTTATGTGATGACCGGAACAAGCCCGATACAGGACGAGTCATCAGCCAGCCTCTGGACTCAGATAATATCATCAAACAGCGGCTATTCTGTCTTGCCGTGTTCATTCGTGGCACTAGGTATCACCGCAATAATAACAATATTCACGGCGTCCTCTGAAATTCCCAGGGAAATTGATTCAGGAGTTATCATGCTGATTCTTTCCAAGCCTATATCAAAGACGGAGTATCTCCTCGGCAAATTCATCGGAACGATCATCATATGTCTGATGATTTTCCTGGCCACGCTTCTGACATCTTTTCTCACGCGTTATATTTATCTGAAAGAATTCTATTCACCAATGATTATCATGAGACAGCTTTATATGTTTCTCCCCATAATTCCTCTGACGGCATTATCTATAACTGTTTCATGTTTTCTTTCCGACATAAGCGCAATGATAATTGTAACCATCTACATAACTTTTTCGATATTTTTCAGTATAGTTCCCCTGGCAATAGCACTTCTTCCCAAAACATTGAGCGCTGGAGTTGACGCATACATCCTTGTATTTTACTATTTTTTCCCGAATTTCATCTACTTTTTCCAGAATTTCCAGCTCGCGGGCGTTATTTTACTGTCATTACTTTTTTACACCATTTCGCTTACCATAATATTTCTGACAATAGGGGCAAATCGAATAAACAGTTGTGATCTTACGAGGGGAAGTATGTCTTGAAGTTTTTGGGATATGCCCTTTCTTTTGCGCTCCTGACCGGCGCATTCACCGAGGTCGGAGCCGACGTTTTTTCACTGTGGCCATTTTCACGGAAATCGTCTTCGGGAACAGGACAGGAAATTCCGGAACAGAAGAAATTATGGGATGAAACGGTAGAGATAAATGGGCTCAGACTTAATCTCACCTTGAGCATAGTTGATGCAGATATAAGAGAACTTATCGAGCGTATGAAGAAAAGAAGGCCCGCACCAAGAATACATCCGGGGCCGGACTCGACTCTCATAGTAATTCCATTAGGGGACGATAAACAGAGAAAGATACTCCTTGTCCATGCCGCTCCGGGCACTCTTCTAGCATTCACGATGGAACTCCCTGTAAAGCTCCCTAAAACATTCACATGGCCGCGTCAGATCCCATTGCCGGCAGGAGCAGAAATGGTAAACTATATGTACTTCGCGGAACGGGACTCATATTTCGGATCATTTATGGTTGGTGCAGAAGACAGTGATTCGGCTTTAAATGATATAAAAACTTCACTGGAATCCTCCGGCTGGAAAGCTCTGGGGCAAAAGGCTTCCGGGCTTGGAGGAACAGGCGAAGTCTTTTACAGGGCAAATCCTCCCGGAATGGCTATAAGTGCTTTTTCGCCCGGAAAGGACAAAGAACAGAGCCGAGGGACTATTTACATACGTCCATTAAAGTGATAGAGGCGATACACTGTCAAACGGAATCCATCATGATTATCCTGGAAACGATTCCTTCGAGATTTTCCGCTATCACCTTGTGCGAAAGCTCTCTTTCAAGTATTTGAAGATTGTGTTTTACTACTGAATTTCTGTACCTTATGTCAGTCAGTAGCTTGAATGATTCCTCAACGGATTCATCGGTAATACTACAATTCTTTACGGAAGGGAAATTGAAGCCGTATTTTTTGATATCGCTTTCATATATTTCGTATTCATTTATTATCACGGGCAGTGCAGATTTAACCATTTCAAGAAGATTGTTGCCAAAACCTTCTATTTCGCTGAAGTAAGTCCCCATTCCGCCGCGTGCCGCAATCACTGAAGGAATTTCAGAAAAATCATAGAATTTTCTATCCACTATTATGTCTTTGGAAGACAATATACATTTTTCACCATAGACAATAATAACTTCATCAAGCGGGTTCTCCCCAGACCTCTTACGGTAATGCTCCTGAAGAAATTCAAGGTGTGAGGCCTGTTCATCTCCCGAATGTCCGGAAAACAATAGAACAATGAAACGTTTCTGGTTTGCCGAACGGAATCTTGCGGAAAGTCGGAATGCAAAATCTATGGCAATATCAATTCTCTTTCTGGGCACTATCCTTGTATGCTGCAGAAGGAAAACAGCAGCATCTGGATCCAGGGAGCGATTTTTAATAATTTCATCAAGCCCGCAATCTCGGAAAAAGGTGGAATTATATTGTTGCAGCGGCGGATAAATAAGTTTTTCGGAATCCCAGGAATCGCTTTTCCAGTCCCACTGAATATCGCAGGTATTTGGAATTACCGCAGTCCTCAACTTTATATATTTTTCGACATCAAGCTCGGGAGTATATTTTGCGAGGTATGTTTTAGCCAGTCCTGGCTGCTTCGAATTTATGAATATGATTCCATCGTTATGGGCTCCTGGAATATATTTCAGGTACTTTTCCACAGCCGGACCAGGATTTAAAAAAGCAGGCCTCTCATAAAATGAATCATGCCACCAGACAAGGCACTTGGGCCAGCTTATATCCCTGCCTCTAAGCTCTTCAATAAGTGCGCCGAGTCCTACAGCTGTCGTGAAATTATACGGATGACTCGTATTATGCGCTATTATCAGGTCTATTTCATTTTCCTTTATCCACTGCTCTATCACCATCTTGGTTCGCAGGGCTCCGCCTGCCAAAGCCGAATCAATGCCAGGCGGCGGGAACGGATCGGAAAAGTATTTTACGGCAAGACGATTGACGTCATTCTTATGCCAGAATATTTCATCAAGGGCTGTATTGAATCTCGGGGGGGCATATGCCGCCAGAAAATAGAAATTCCCTAACGCAATATCCATATGCTCCATCATAGCTGTAACGGTTTGATCAATCACGATTGAAACACCATCGTTTTTACCGACTATCGAGTGTATTATTCCGATTTTAAGATTTCTAATGTTCATAAGTACTCCTTCAAGTCATTCTATTATCTTCAGAATTGATTCAAGATCACCCACTGCGTAATCAGGGTTAAGACCTTTCACCTCCTCTTTATCCTCTCTCAGCCGCAAGGAACGACCGTCTCCCGCAAAAAGAACTGTTTTAAAGCCGACTTTCGATGCTGGATAAATATCTTTAAACATATCATTCCCGACAAAAAGGGTCTCGCCGGGACTTATATTGAAATTGTTCATCAGCGTATCGCGTATGGAATTGAACATAGTCTCGTCCGGTTTTGAGCGGCGTTCCAGAAAAGAATACTTTATAAGACTTTTCTTAAAAGGCGATATATCGTTCCCGTCATGAATCTCCCCGTTGACGAAATAGTTCATTATCACTGGAGTATAAAATTGTGCGTTCGATACTATTCCAAGTACCTTATTTTTTTTATCTAGTTTTCTTATAAGTTTTTTCATTCCGGGCATCGGAAAAACTGGATTGGTCACAGCCTCGAAATAGAAGGAAAGTTTTTCACTTGAATAATCATGCCCAAGGGCGAGAATGCCCTTCGATGTCATCTTTAAAATAACATCGTCCCATATTTCCCTTATATCTATTTCAGAATGTACTATTCCTGCTGATCTGGCTTCCTTCTGAGATTCGTTTATTATCATTTTAAACAGCGAAAGGGCCTCAGAAGCAGCCTCTTCCGGATTTCCGGAAACCACCTTTATTCCACTGCGGAGCAAGACTTCAAGTATTTCGGCGGGATTCACTTCATCGCTAAAAACGTCCCCTGACCCTGATATAAGCAAAGTACCATAAATATCAAATATCAATGCCTTTACACTGCGCCTCGGACTTGTTCTAAAGGAATTGAACGACTCAACTGGCAGCGGGGAAAGTTCCCGGAACGCCGTCAAGCATTCTTTTATATATTTCATAAAGCTTTTCTCCATATGATTCAACTGAATAATTCATCATTACTTTCCTGCGGTTTTTTTCTATAAGCTCCGGAGGAACTGTTTTAAAAAGATCCTTCAGAAATCGGTTTTTCCCAAAGAATGAATCCCTTACCGATGCATCATTACTAATGCGTTTTATAAAGGCCATTTGCTCTTCCCTTGAAAGATGTGGAAAGTCAACGGGTCCATTTTCCGAGGGAATCTCAAGTTTGTCATAAAGCCTGTCAAGGACAATGCCCTCATTGATAAAGTCATTCGTAACATAATCTATTCTTCTTCCGACAACAGGCAGGCGAAAAAGCCAAGGTTCCAGAAATGCCATGCCGAAACCCTCCTTGACGCTGGTGGTGGCGCAGAAATCCGTAATAAGAAGGATATCTTGAAATTTCATAACACGTCCCATTCCGAAAATAACATTCAGCCCGTTAATATCGCTGAATTCCTTCCATTCCAAATAATTTTCCCTTTCATTTTCATTAAGCGGGTCTAGCGTTATCTGAAAATTTGCAGTATCGCCGAAGAGCGCGGCGAGAAGCACAAATTCGCCAATATTTTTACGCCTTATCGCACGAACCGGGTACGTTACAAGTTTTTTCGACATATCCGCCCCGGTGAGCCTCGAAAAGATATCCCTGAGCTCCGCCTTTCTTCCGGCATCCGGAAAATTTCGGTGAAAGTGAACGGGATTAGGAAGCAGAAAAAGTGCGGAAGACTCCGGCAGCTTCGCCTTTAAAAAAGAATAGTCCCTTGAATTAAGCACACCATAAAAAATATTTGAAAAAGAGGGATAAAGTACATCCGAAAGCTTCTCAGAAAAAGTTCCTTCTATTACATCCGAAAGAAAACTCATATTTTCCGGCCTTCCGTCATCAGCAAAATCATGGCAATGATTAAATATTCTGGCCCCTTTACGAGCCAAAAGGTAAAGTGCATAAGTCAGTACTGGATTTTTACCAAGAGACGCATTATGAACATGGATGACTGTATCTTCGGAAAGTGCCGGAACAGAAAGTCGTCGCATTATAGAATCAAGTAAATTGTGACAAGACGCTTTTCCAGCCTTTTCCATGTAAAATATAGGGGGAAAAAGCTCCATGTTAACATTTTTTGGATGAATCCCCCCTACAAGTGGAATTTCCCCGGTTAAAAGAGTTATATCAATTCCGGGTGCGGCAGATAAAAGTGATTCAATCTGTGAACTTATTATCCTGTTGACTCCACCTTCCCTTGAATGATGGTGCAGTATGAGAAGCTTCACTTTAGAGCCTTCCCTCTAAGTATCTGATATGCCTTAACCTCTATCATCGGACGGCGCTCATGTTCCCTTATCTCAGTTTCCCTCACCTCGTAATTTCCGGCTGCAAGTGCTTCCATCTGCCTCAGTATAAGTGAATTAGGCTCCATTGAAAAATTTTTATTGCATTCCTTGAGTCTATTCCAGAATATCTGTAATATGCCGAAAGACATTTTCCCAAGAGAAATTATGTCCTGATTCCTGTGCACCCTCAAATCTAGATTAGTCTGGGCTATAGTGTCAAGACCCCATTTTTTATATATATCTATAAGCATTCCAGTTTCAACACCGTAACCAACAGGAAAACTTATCTGCTCAAAAATATCCCTGTACCCGGCATATTCTCCGGAAAGCGGCTGAATGACTCCCGTCAGTTCCGGAAAAAATTGTGAAAATAACGGTCTTATCAGAATTTCCGTAACTCGGCCTCCTCCGGATGGCGCCATCCCTTTAGCATTTTTAAAAGGCCTGTTATAGAACGCCTTTGCAAATTTTATGGAATCATTCATAAGAAGCGGCCCTATCAGTCCATAAGCAAAGCGGTGGTGTATATTCGATATATCGGCATCTACAAAAACGATAATATCGCCCTTAAGCAGATATAATGCCTTCCAGAGATTTTCTCCTTTTCCCCTCGCCTCGCCCTCCTCCTTCAAAAAGTCGGACGCGGCATATGTCGCCGCGCCAAATTTGGCGGCTATCGTGCAGGTATTGTCACTGGAACCGGAATCAACCACAGCAATCTCATCAATGAGCGGATAGCGGTCCATAAGTTCCGACTTCATTATCACTATAGACTTGCCTATCGTCTTCTCTTCATTAAAGGTAGGGAAACATAGACTTATTTTAAGGTTTTTCTCCTTTTTGAGCCTTACGAGCTCATTTAAATCAAAGTCCCTGTAGTGGAATGTTCTTTCCTTGAGCCATTTATTTAATTTATTCATCACAAATTCCATTGTCTATTAAATTTATCAACATCATTAGCTGAACTATACCGTCCTTGATAGGTTTTATATCAATATATGATTTTCCGCCAAGTCCTCCCTCGCCTGTCGTAAGCCCGAGATTCAGCGATGGAATTCCTTCCGCAAGAGCGACAGATATTTCGGAATTGATAAAATTCATGGTTGGCCGGCTTCCTATTGAGTTTATGATTTCCGCGGCGCATTTAATCATGGGATGACTGCAAGTTAAACCTTTAGCGTGATGGCGTCCGAAAAACTCCAGTTTCACGTCCGCGCCAAACTTCGCACCAATATCGGTACAATTATCCTGAATGTTGCCTATTACAGAATCCGTTATGCTATCATCCTCACTTAAAACCTCCAGCCGGAAAACAGTCTGGCGGCTTATTGTGCTGAAACGTTCCCCGCCCTTTATCATTCCAATATTAATGAGGCTTTTGGGTTTTCTTGGAAGTGGTATCCTAAGTATTGAATTAATTATTTCATTAGCCACGATTATGGTGCTGTTACCGCTTCCGCTCAGCCACGGACTTTCATAAAAGTTGCCGCGTTCCACTGTTATGTCACACCTTATACGGCTCAGGGTAAAATAGTCTAGCTGACCAAGAGTTATTCCAGAAAGGTTTATGACATAATCCGGTCTTTTCCTGCAATTTTTCATATAGTGCCGTATACCGGAAAAATCGCCGCGTCCATTAAATCTGGTTGTTGCAAGAAGAGATATATTGCTTTTTAGTTTGAAATCCGCCCTCGAAAAAATATCATGCAGTGTACAAAGTACCGCAAGTGCCAGGTTATCCTCGGGGGTTCCTGCCCCGAAAATCCGGTGCTCAGTTATGGATATATTCTGATCAACGAATTGATCAAAATTATTATCCATGTGAGTAGTAATCAAAATGTTACGTTCTCCAGTTGTCCCATACAACATGCCGCATCCGTTATACATTTCGTCGGTCTCAGGCTCTGCCACTCCGCATTCTGAAAAACGCTCTATAATCAATTCTGATCTGTTTTTTTCCTCAAATGTCGGAGCCGGTATTTGTGAAATCATAGCTAGATTGGAAAGTATCATTTCCCTTGAAGAGGAGACGGCATTGCGCCATTCTTCCTTTTTATCTTCCAGTTTTTTTACTTCATTGACTATATCGACAGGCATTGGGCCTCTCCGTTTTTTATAATTTAAAATTTTTAGACAATGCTCCCGCATTGGTACGGATATTCTAAGGCCGTCCCCAGCTTTCGTCTTCCCCATTTTATTGTCGAACAGATTTTCGAAATCTTTTTCCCCTACCGTAATTACATATAGCATCAATTATACTTTTTTCAAAAAAATTATAACCTTTTAGAAGTCAAGCTATTAAAACATCATCAGGCAGGGGCTTATCATTAACTTTTTGAAATTGCCATTTATTTTTGGAGAAAATAAACTATTTTATAAGACTGGCAACGATGAAAAGGGTAAGGGCGCTTAGTTCAGTTGGCTAGAACGCTACCTTCACACGGTAGAGGTCACAGGTTCGAGTCCTGTAGCGCCCACCAAAACTCTTTCCCTGCATGTAAAAAAAATCTTAACGAGGCTGATTTTATCTTGAGAAATATGCTTCTAAAATTCTTCCAAGTATCTGTTTTCCCCTGTCATTCCCATGAAGAACATCACGATGGAACCATTGCGGGGGTTTTCTGGAAGCTCCGAGATAATTATTCCAGATGGTTGAAATATCAAAGTATTCAATATCCAATTCCGACGCAAGATCCATCTGTTTTTTCGCAAATGGATCAATATTCCACGTTTGTACAGAAAATTCCCCGTTCAAATCCGCTGAATCACTTTTCCGCCAGTCTTTTCCAAGAGGCCCTGATAAAAGCATTATTTCGCAGCCAACGTCTCTTTTGGTCGTCTCGATCACTTCACGAATTGCGTAAATATCATTCCGGTGAGATATCCCGCCGATTACAAGCAGGTCGGGTTTCAAATCTGTCACATAAGCTTTAAACTGACCAGGTTCTCTATAATACCAGCACCCTGTTGAACCGCGCACAGAACATATGAATTTCAAATCCGCTTTTGGGTAGAGTCTCAGCAGCAACGCTTGGAAATTGGAATTAAATGTATCATTTACGATGCTATCGCCAAGCATCACTATCCGCCATGCCTTTCCCGTTTTCATAGCATCCATCGTCTTGGGCAGTTTTTTCAATCTGTCATGAGCCGGAATATAGGATAAACTGGGTAGAGTTTTATAAAGTTCATCGCACCAAGAAGAAGTTTCGTCCGGGGATATTTTAATAATCCTTAAATCCCAAACATCCATTCCCTTTACTGACTGGAAAAATGACCTCATATTTGCAGAATTTTCCCTGCCGTAAACAATCTGTTCGTAGTGCTGTTTCTTATCGTCGCCAAATACAGATGAATAAACATCAGCAACAATCCTATTACCGGCATTGTCATAAAAAGATACTCCCCAGTGACAATTTTCTGATGCCTTTACGTCAAAACTTAACTTGTAAAATTCGAATTCACCACAAGGAATCGGCGGGCCTAATAATTGTCCTCCCTTGTCCGGATAATATCCCTCGGCCGCATTGTAAGAATTTCCTCCGGAATTGGTAGAAGGAATGAATTGCCATCCGGAAGTTTTTTCGGTTATAGCTCCTGACACATGATATATATTATCAGCAAAATCTAATTGCGAACGCATAATAATTATTCCGTTTTGGTTTCTGGCATTTTTATGAGCTATTGATTTATTTCAATCACACTGAATCCCCGGGGCGCCATTTTCAATTTTATCCGGTTATTTTCAAAGTTTACATTCTTTCCATCAAGAGGATTGAATACTTTCATGGCCGTCTCCTTCTTTTCTGGAAATAATTTTGCCATATCAACCTGGATTTCAACATCTTTCTCATAATCGGTATCATTCATTACCACAATCATAAGTTTTCCTGGTCTGCTGTAAGCCGAAGCCATTATTTTCTCGGAATCTGCTTTTAATTTTACCGGATTATTTTTCTCCCAGTAAGGCAGGAACTCTACTTTTTCATCCCATCCAAAATCATCCTGCATTTTCCATATATCTTTGAGAGATACTCCAAAGCTGGGCCATGCCACCCCATCATGAAGAAGCATGTAACCAATAAAGTGATCTATCGGCTTTTTTGCTTCAGGGCTTTTCCAGAATTTGGTTCTCTCCGGCCTATAGGACATGGAACTTCGTTGGAATTGGGGAATGAATGTCGATATGGGACCCCACTGCCGGCTCATATATGCTGCGCGGAAGAGGTCCGAAGTGAAAATGTCATAGTACGACTCTTTTTCCGCAATCTGCTGGCAGTAGTTTTCTCCATCAGCCAGCATGTCGGCAAATGCCAGTACCGGCATAACGGGTTCTTCCGTCATATGGTTCATCAGAAGAGCGTCAGGATTGCGTTGTTTCAGAAGCGTGTAAATCCTTTTGGCAAGCTCGCGTGTCCCAAGTATATTATAAGTCTCGCACAGTGTGCTGTTATCGTCATACCATCCACACTTGTGCTCTTTATTGTAGCAGCCCCGCGGAACACCTAAATCAAAGTACAGGTTCTTGATTTTCATTTCTTCAAGGGCCTTTTCAAGTTTCCACATATAGAAATCCCGGTAGGAGCTTGAATTAGGACACACATATGCGGCCGCCCATTCTCTCGAATCTGGATACATAATATCCCCCATTTGCGGCGGTATTTTTTCCCATTCCATTGCCCAGTACGGCCATTCGGGAGAGAATGGAGTAGCCGCATAAATTGCCAGATACCAGAGGATTTCCTTTCCTTTATACCATTTAAGTTGTGTTTCAATCTTTTTTTTATCCGCCGACTTAGAGTCAGGATAGTTAAATAAATCAGTCCATGGGAACCATGCCCTGACTTCATTGTCAACACGCAGCCTGCGCCAGTTTTTATTTATGGGGCGGACGGGCGTGGCTTGAATCCCGAAGGCAAACTTTCGTATTCCTTTGATTTCTAAAGGGTTGTCTATAATATTTATTTTAACTATTGTTTCTTTTTCCCCTGGGATTATTTCGGCGCTTTTCCCCTTGTCCTTAACAGACCAGCCGCTCATTTCTTCGGCAAACCATTGTATCCCGGCATCTTCATTGCCGACCCAGAAGACAGGTTTCTTGAAAATATTTTTACGCCATCCTTCTGAAGGCACTGAGCCGGTTGACCCATCTCCTTCGTAGCGGAAATTGTATCCTTTTTCACAATTATGCACCAGTGTCGCAAATTCAGGTTTTAATGGAATCTCAAGAGCTAAATTATCAATTTTGACAGGAGCTCCCGATGCGGGGGAAAGTTCAACCTCTATCCACATGAAACCATCATATTCCATAGAAACCCGTGATTTAAAATTGATACCTTCTGTTTCGGAAAAAGCTTCCAGACGGACTTCATTATCCTTACAGTCAGTATATTTAACAGTTCCGGGTGAATACTGGATGGCCTTTCCACTCTGGACGGAAGAAAAACGCATTGGCGCAGCCAGCATTTTTTTACCTTTGGAAATTATCTCCGATGGCAGAATTGTCTTATCAAAAATATATTCTCTGCCCCAACATGAAATTTCTGTTCCGTTTACTTTCATCGGTATCCATGGAGGAGGGATTAAGTCCGATATACCTATCTTATTTGCCGCCCATGGCGCGGGTATTGAAGGTTTGTTAAACAATCGCTGATAACTGCAGACGGGATTATCATCTTTATCTATGGATGCTATCTCCAGAGAATAATCGCCAGGTTTCAATCCTGATATGTCCAGATCAGCTTCATATATCTGTGAATCAGGATTGTAAATTTTTTCAGCACAGGCTTTTCCGTTAGAGTCGAGCATCCTCAAACGCATATTCAAATTGTCCTTAAAAAGCATGCTGTTGAATTTTATATTAGCTTTCAAAATCTGATTTTTAATATCGGTATAAATGAATCGCACCATCATCGGGAGAATTTTAGAAAAAGGAAATTCAGCACGATAAAGCTTGCCGTAGGATGATGAGTTCAAATCTATTTTCAACACACCATCAACACCAAAATCTTCTTTTTTAACAGAAACTTGACAGCTTTTACCGCCAGCAACCTGATATTTTTCATTAAAATTAACAGACTTTTTCCCGTTTTCATCCAACTCGACCAATACCTCAAAGTCTTTATTATCCGAAGATTTGTTTTTTATCTCAAGAGCAAGATTAAGGTTGCTTGAGAAAATGTTCCCTATAGATCTAAAGTTTAACAACGGAGCATCTGGATTGAAACACAGCGAAACAAAATTATTGAAGTCATGGTAACCGTTTTTGACAGGAGATATGGCCGTAAATAATTTCAGTTCGGAATATGTTCTGCAAATGTTGATTTTCCATTTTTCGTTCAACCCCGGAGATTCTGTCTTCAATTCCTTGAAAGGAATGGATATTTCGAATACCCACTCCTTTTCAGTAACTTTATTGACAATTGGAAACTTCCCCGCATTCCATGATGCATTATTCTTTTCAGAATCGTATAAAGCTCCTTTTGTATTGAATACCAGCTGAAAATAACTGGAAGAAGAGGTCTTGGGCATAAGAAAAATTTCGATAGAATCATCTGTCCAGAGACTGTCGTCACGAGTAGAACATTCCGAGCGTAATTTGCCGACGACCGGAGTTGTAACCCCCACATAAATATTTTCGGCATCATAATTCAAGAAATATCTGCTCTGCTCTGTCGCTAATTTTCCATCCATTCCATAAAAACCACACCCGCTAAAGGCATATTCCCCTTCATTTATTACTCCGTCAACAACGGTCTTTGCCGCCTGACCTAATACTATTTCTGGCAGAGCCTGGGCTGTTGAAACTTTATACTTTTCCCATTGCTTGAAAATATCTTTTCCCGAAAGAGCGACATCGTAAATTTCAACCTCATCGATAAGAGTCTTTCCCGTCGCATTTTCCCAATCCCCCGGTCTCAATCCCCCTATTCCGAAATCCTTAAAAGGACCGCCTTTCAGTGGTTCTTTCATCTTTTCAGTTTTAACGAGTTCTCCATTAACATAAAGTTTCAAGTTTTCCTTATCCCATGAGCATGCTATAAAATACCACTCATCAGGTTTCCAGTTCTTGATGGATGTCCTGGCAATATTCCAGTTAAAATGTTCTCCATTGCGCTCCGCGGGTCCTATAAGAAAGGTAAGCTCATCGGAATTAAAATATTTATATATAAGGAAACGGTCTTTAACATTTTCATTTTCCGCTTCAAAGAATATGTGAAAATTTTTATCCGTTCCAGTCCAGTCAACCGGCTGTACCCATAGGAGGACGGTTCCCTGCTCAATTTTTATATTCTTTTCGGCCTTAAACTTGCAGCAAAGAGATTTTTTACCATCATCGGATATTCCCGTGAGAAGTGCTCTTCCGGCAACACCTTTTTTTAGATAAATATCCATAGTCTCAAGATTCACCTCTTCTCCAACAGATCCTATGGGATTTCCTGCCGCTTTTTCCGCCGTAAAGGTCTTATCGAAAGAAGCGGAAAATATCGGTTCACTCCCTCTTAAAACTACGCTGTTTGAAAAGACAAAAGACATGATGCCGAGAAAGAATAAGTTTTTTAGAGACATACGCGCACCTTTTTTATTGTTAAAATTTTCTATATTATTTAATTATTGCCAGAGCTTATTGTTGTCGTCAGGGTTATATGCAATAGGAAGAATTGGTGACTGTCGGTTAGAGGACACATGTCCGTCAACAAAAAGTATACTTATAGAATTATTGTGACGCCAATCGACATAACCGGTAGCTGTAAGTATTTCATTAAAATGCATAACATAAGGAATATTTTTGCCGTCAAATAATAACCCGCATCTTGCAGGCTGACTCATGGAAGAAAGTTTCTGGACCGGACGGTCATAATTAGTACTTGAGGCTACCATGAGGTCGCGGTTCAGGGAATAATTCGACACGTAATTCACCCAGCCGCTTGAATAATCCCCCCAAATACGCTTTTCCGTAGAACAGATGAAGGGGCTGTAATTTGCGGCTCTTGAATCATTAAAGACAGTTGGTCTCCTAATGCGTGCCTCTTCGGGGTCGGTAAATTTTGTGCAATAAGGGGCAAGAAGGTCTGTCCATGAATATTTCCCGTCCCACATCGTAGCAATGTACTCACTTTTATCATTCGCATACATCATAAACGAAGAGCCGAGTTGCTTGAGGTTGTTTATGCATGTCAATTGCCTCGCTTTTTCTCGTGCCCGGCTTAATGACGGCAGAAGCAATGAAGCAAGCATTGCTATAATAGAAATAACCGCCAGGAGTTCTATCAATGTAAAACCTCTACGCTCCAATGGCTTACATCCTGAAATAAAAAGGCTTCTACGTATTTTCATTAGCCGAACCTTTCTCCTTTACTCTATAATTTTTAATGAAATAGTCAATCTTTTTCTCCACTTTTGATAAAACGTCTCCATCAATCCTGCCGCAAAAGTAATAGTAAAGTTCCCATATGAAAACTGTTTCAACAGCGTCGTCCAGAATTTGATCAAATGGGACAACCTGAACTTTCTTCAGCTTTGATAATTGTTTTACGAGGTAGGAAAAACGACTTTTCTCCAAAATATCTACAGCTACGGGAAAACCGATTCTGCAATTCATATACTCCTGTTGAACACCTGGCTCAAGTAATCCGGATATTAGCCTCTGGGCCTCCTCCGGAAATCGAGTTTTTTTCAATATACATCCACAAATAGGAATGAGAGGAAATATGTCTCCCATCGGATATGGTGAAACATCGATATTCCCCTTTTCCGTGATGTCAGGATTATTATATGGATATTCCATATAATATATACCTTTGCCCAGCTCATTCTTAAATAGGGAATTATAGTCAAGCGGCTTACCGTGAAGCGCCAGCATGTCACCTCCACTGTAGAGGCTTTTTATCCGGTCGATCACCGTCTGCCATTTCTTCCGGTTGTCAATTTTAAATTCCCCGGTGACTGAGTCAAAGCAGCAACAGCCGCAATTAACCATGAAATTCTGCAATGACCATGTCTTATAGCGAACCTGCTCAAGCTTTTTGGTCTTTTTTAGGTTATCAATAAAGTCGATAACGTTCAATCCCTCTGTAACATCATAGCCCATCCCCCGATGAAGTACCAATGGAAGCTGAAAGGCTATCGGATAAAGACAAGTTTTATTCTTCCAGGCCAGATCGTGAGGATGTAATATCTTGTTATCGTACAGACCGTCCGCGAAAAGTTCCAATTTCGCCACTGGTATAAAATCATCTATACCGTATCCGGAAATATTAATGAAATGATTCCCCCCTATAATCATATCATGGTGTTCGACATTGGAAAGCCCTTTTCGACCAAAAAATACATTAAGCTCAATATCCGGATTTTTCCTTGTAAATCCATCAAAAAATGAATTCCAGAATGAAACTTGCCAGGATTCGGTATCTTCAATCAATACTGATAATGTTTTCATCTTCCCCAGTGCGGAAAAAACCCTTTCGCCGGAATATTTTTTGGAGGGCGTGCATTTTTTCAGGATATCTGCATTCGAAAATATCCCTTCTCCTGCCTTTATTGAAACAAGATTTCTCTCCTTGAGCAGTGCAACCGATCTCGTAACCACATTTACGCTTACGGAATACTGTTCTGCCAGTTCGGTCATCTTGGGCAGTTTTTTCCCTTGTGGATACGTACCGACCGAAAGAGCATGTAGAAGAATATCATACAGTTGCTGGTGTTTTTTCTTTACGGACGGCATTTTTTCAGGTCTCCTTAATATTATTATATCAAATCATTTGATTTTTTCAACTGACCATTCGAAAAAATCCCCCTTTTTATAAATGAGAATCTTAAATTCATACGTAATGCCGACCGGCTGTCTATAATATTGAGCCGAATACTACAGAGTGACGGAAAGGTAAAACCGGTTTAAATTGTAAGAAGAAATTTTTCTATTCTGTCCATTGCCGTATATATGTCGCTCATTGATGCGGCGTAGGCACATCTTACGTACCCTTCTCCGCATTTGCCGAACGCCGTGCCTGGTACTACAGCCACTTTGCCTTCGCACAGAAGTCTCGTAGCAAAATCCTTTGAACTTAGTCCGGTGCTTGTTATATTTGGAAAGGCATAGAAGGCGCCGGACGGTGTTACGCACTTGAGTCCCATTTCGTTGAGTCTCTTTGTTATAACGTTTCTTCTCTCCTGATATTCCGCCTTCATTTTCAGCATTTCCCTCATTCCGTTTTTGAGGGCTTCTTCTCCTGCTTCCTGTGCTATAATTGAAGCACAGAGCATTGAATACTGATGAATTTTCATCATGGCCTCTATCAGTTCCGCGGGACCGCAGGCATAGCCAAGTCTGAACCCTGTCATCGCAAAGGCCTTTGAAAAACCGTGGAGGAAAACAGTTCTTTCCTTCATTCCGGGTAGAGAGGCTATTGTCGGAGTTCTTTCATTATATGTAAGTTCCGAATATATTTCATCACTTATAACTATAAGATCGTGCTCAATGGCGATATCTGCAATCTGCTTTTTCTGTTCCATTGAAAGTGATGCTCCGGTCGGATTGCAGGGAAAATTAAGCAGAATCGCCTTTGTTTTCGAAGTTATCGCTTTTCTGAAATCCTCCGGGTCGAGCGCAAAATTATTTTCTTCACGGGTATTTACCGCAACCGGAACGCCGCCCGCCATCACAATCTCCGCCGCATAGGAAACATAGCAAGGTTCATGATATATGATTTCATCGCCGGGTTCAGTTATTGCACGAATAAGAATATCAAGGGCCTCACTCACGCCGACGGTAATTATACATTCGTTTACGGGATTATATTCAATTCCGTAATCCTGAGCGAGATATCTTGCTATCTCTTTGCGCAGCGAAAGAAGTCCGAGGTTCGAGGTATAACTCGTATGACCTCTTTCGATGGAGTATATGGCTGACTCTCTTATGTGCCAGGGTGTGGCGAAGTCGGGTTCGCCTATCCCAAGAGAAATCACATCGTCGTCCATCGCGTTCACAAGCTCGAAAAAATCCCTTATCCCGCTTCGGGGAAGGGTCGCTATATGTTTCGCTATTTTGCCTTCAAGGCGTGATTTTGAGTCTTTCATATTCATCCTCATCGTGCAGAATCCTGCCTGATTCCTTATATTTTTTCAAAAGAAAGTGTGTCGCTGTCGAAATAACCCCGTCAATAGTAGCGAGTTTGCTTGAGACGAATGTGGCCACTTCATGAAGTGTCTCTCCTTGCACTTCGAGCTGGAGATCGTAACCGCCCGAAACAAGATAAAGTGAGGAAACTTCCGGAAAGCGGCTGAGTCTTTTTGCTATATTGTTAAAACCGCCTTCGCGTTCAGGTCTTACCTTAACCTGAATAATTGCCCTCACGACATTATCGGCAACAGCTTTTTCATCTATTATAACCTTATAACCTTTGATGATTCCCTCGCCCTCCATCTCGCCAACGATTTCCATTGCTTCATTTTCAGATATATTCAGCCTTTCGGCAATTTCCCTGAATGAAATTCTGGCATTCTCACCGAGAAGCCTTAAAATGTTCTTACGCATCGCAAATTCTCCTATAAAGTCATTGGCTAAAATATCTTAAGAGTCTCAAATACGACAATAAAGACAAGGGCGTTTATCATTAGACTGTCCAGAATATCAAGTACTCCGCCCATTCCGGGAATTATGTTTCCGGAATCTTTCACTCCGCAAATCCTCTTTATGCATGATTCCGCAAGGTCCCCGGCAAAGCCGCCCCAGAAAAATAAAAATCCCAAAATAACAGGAAAAATGAAAAGACTCCCTGAAAAACGGAAGATATTCCACATTATAATACTTATCGCTATACTGAAAACAAGACCGCCTATCGTACCTTCCCACGATTTTTTCGGACTTATTGACGGTACTATTTTGTGATTTCCGCCAGACATCATCTTCGAGGAAATGGTTCCAGTTATATAAGCCCCGGTATCGCCGGCCTTCGTTACAAGTATAAGATAGAGCAACAATGCATTTCCGGAAGATGATTCATGTATTAATACAAGAATACTCAGAGGCAAAGCCACCATTATCAACGATGACGACGAAACTATTATTTTCTGAAGACTTTCCTTCTTATCTTTTGAAAAAAGCAAAACAACCCAGAATGTCATTGATTCAAGCAACAATACTATGAACATTTTAGAATAGAAGCTTGATATTATCAGAAGCAGTCCGAATACTGCACCAAGCAATCTGTATGACTTCCATCCGCCCTGCGACAGCATTTTGAGATATTCATTTACCGCCTGAAAACCCAGAATAATCGCAAAAGTGATAAATAGTATATTAGCTGGAACTGTTTTAAAATAAACAGCATATATAAAGAGGGGTACTATTATGACAAAACTGAACGTTCTTGCTATAAACACTATTCTACCCCTCTTTCTTTTGATTTAGTGCAGAGCTTTGCTCTGCCTGCCGCCGAAACGACGGTCTCTTCCGTAATAACTTTCGACCGCCTTTTTAAACTCATTTTTATCAAAATCCGGCCACAATACATCCGATATATATATTTCCGAGTATGAAAGTTCCCACAACAGAAAATTACTTAAACGGAATTCTCCACTTGTCCTTATCATAAGCTCCGGATCCGGAATGTCCGGCGCATAAAGATAGTTTTTAAAGAGCTCTTCATCAAGGTCTGAAGATTTTATTTTTCCGTTCGATACATCGTCGGCGATTTTTTTCGCGGCATCGACTATCTCCGCCCTTCCCCCGTAATTAAGGGCCAGTACAAGGGTACCTTCTTTATTGTTACGGGTTTTTTTTATGGCTGAAAGAAGTTTTCTTCTTGTGAGAAAAGGAAGTTTGTCTATTCTTCCGACAGCTCTTATACTTATTCCTTTTTCGTTCATTTCGTCCATGTGCTTCTCCAGAAAATCTCTGAGAAGACTCATAAGACCTTTTACTTCGTTCTCGGGCCTTTTCCAATTTTCGGTGCTGAAAGCGTAAAGAGTAAGGTACTTTATCCCTAGTTCCTTCGCAACCTCTACGGATTGTTTTACAGCTTCGGCTCCTTTCTTATGCCCTTCTATATGCTCAAGTCCATGTTTTTTAGCCCAGCGACCATTGCCGTCCATTATAATAGCTACGTGTTGAAGTTCTCGTTTCTTTTCAGCAGCCATAGAACTTTTCCTCTAGCGCAAGGCAGAGAGCATGATAAATCGGAAGGTGAAGCTCCTGTATTTGGTATGTTTCTTCGCGCGGAACTTTGACGGCGCAGTCAGCCAGGGGAGCGCATCTGCCCCCCTTGCCGCCCGTAAGGAGTATTGTTTTAAGGCCCATTACGGAGGCGGTCTGAAGGCATCTATATATATTTTCGGAATTACCGCTGGCAGAGATGGCGAGGAGGCAATCGTTTTTATCACCCATTACAAATAGCTGCTGTGCATAGACCATATTGCTTTCAACATCGTTGCAATATGCCGAAAAAAGTGCCGGATGTCCGTTCAGACAGATAGACCTGAGGCCTCTTTGAAGGTTTTTGACGAGAAATTGTCCGTCACTTCCAAATTTTTCGTCAATTTTCTTTTCAAACACGTCACTTATCCGTCTATTAAGTACAAATGACTTCATAAGCTCACCAACAATGTGATCGGCGTCTGACGCGCTTCCGCCGTTTCCACAAGTAAAAAGTTTGCCTCCTGATGAAAAGGAGCTTTCTATCATGCTATAAGCGGTGTATACTTCTTTTTCTATAACGGAAAGGTCGGGATATCTATTTATAAGGTTCTTTAAATGATCTTTCATTTTATAGTCTCCGTTTCCATGTTGATAGATTGATTGTTTTCATGTTAATTATTTTGTAAATAAGTTTTTTTTATGTTAATTTACTCTTTTTAACGGTAAAGTAAATATACTTATTAATAGGTCAATAACATAAAATTAAACTCAAAATCTGAATTATCAACAGAGTAAACAAGATATAATAATAGAAATAAAATATAAAAGAAATATTGAAGAATTATTAAAAGACATTAACTTTCTATGGAATAAGTTATTTTTCATAAGAACAAAAGGCGGAAGTACAATGAAATTAAAAGTTAAAAAAGATAAGCTCCTGAAAGCCCTCCAAAAGGTAACCAATATCATAGGTAACAGATCTACACTTCCCGTGCTTGCTAATATACTTTTTGAGGCAGAAGGCTCTACGCTTACTCTAACGGCTACCGATCTTGAACTCAGAATTAAAACTTCCATCGAAGCTACTATCGAAAAAGAGGGAAAGACTACCATACGTGCCAAGAAACTTCTATCGCTCGTTACTAAGTTTATAGGAGACGATGTGATCATGGACTGCAACGAGAACCATCACACCAGGATAGAGTGCGGAACAGCCAAGTTTACGCTTCTAGGGCTTGCTTCCGACGATTTTCCGGTACCTGTAGACTTCGTTCCCATAAGAAAAATGAAATTTAAGGAAATGGAGCTTTCCAGAATACTCGATCAGATATCTTATGCCGTAAGTTTGGACGACTCAAGAAAAGTCCTTCACGGTATTCTTTTTTCAATGAAGGAAAATACTCTTACTTCTGTAGCCACGGATGGAAAGAGGCTCGCGCTTGTTGAAAAAATACTTGACGAAGGCACAAGCGGAAGTGATGGTGATTCCATAATTCCACTCAAAAGTGCGAATGAAATTAAAAGACTCCTCGAAAAAGATGGAGAAGTTTCTATTGAGCTTGGCGAAAAACAGGCTTCATTTGTAACGGCCTCATTCAAGCTTACAACAAAGCTTATTGAAGGTAATTATCCCAATTATAGGCAGGTAATTCCGCCGTCATTCGGAAAGTTTATAGACATTCCGAGAGAACTTTTCATAGCTAAGCTCGAACTTGTATCAATAGCTTTGGCCGACAGCAGCGCCTTCATAAAGTTGTGTTTCGATAATAATACCCTTTCCTTCAAGGCGGCCAGCACAGACGTAGGTGAAGGAAATGACTACATAGAAATTCCATATACAGATACAAAAATAGATATTTCATTTAATCCAGACTTTCTAGCCGATCCGTTCCGTCACTCGGCAGCTGATAAGGTTGTCCTTAAAATGAATGATGGATTCAGCCCGGTAGCTATCGAAGGCGGTGAAGGCTTTCTCTACGTTATTATGCCTATGAGGAATAAGTAAGTTCCAACTTACCATGATTAAAAAGTTATTTATGAGAGACTTTCGTAATTTTTCGGAAGTCTCTCTTTCTTTTTCTGACAAACTTAATGTACTGACGGGAGAAAACGGACAGGGCAAGACAAATTTGCTCGAAGCAATTTTCTTTACTGGTATGCTTAGATCGTTCAGAACTTCAAGAGTGGCCGACATGAAAAAAATAGGTTCCCAGAGTTTTTATATTTCATGTGAGGCCGATTCAGATGGAAAATGGACTAAAAAACTTGAAATAGAGTACGGCGAACTTAGAAAGCTTAAAATAGATTCGTCAATTGTAAAAAAGGCCAGCGAATTCATACGAAATCTGATGACGGTAGCCTTTTCTCCAGATGATATAGCCATTGTAAACGGAAATTCGAGGATCAGACGGCGCTTTATAGATATATGCATATCAATGGAATCTCCCTCCTATATGTCGGCACTTCTAGAATATTCTGAGGCATTGCTTTCAAGAAACAGACTTCTCAGGTCGGTCTCGCCTGATATAAAGATATTAAGGGCTTTTGAGCCTGTTATGGCCGAAAAGGCTTCAGTAATATCAAAATATAGATTAGATTATTCCGAACTTCTAAAAAAAGAAATGCAGAAGATACTTTGTGATTATATGAGAGATGAAACAGATTTTGATATAAGGTATAGAAACAGCTCCGGTACTTTTTCAAAAGATGAGTATATGAATAAGTTTGAGAAGGAAAGAAATAAAGATATTTTAAGAAAAATGACTTCTTTCGGACCTCAGACTGACGAATTTGACTTCTTTCTTAACTCGAAACTCCTGAGGTGCTTCGGTTCCACGGGGCAATGCCGCTTCATTTCGCTATGTCTTAAAATGGCTGAACTCAATCTGCTCCTGAAAACAGAAGAAAATATCAAAAAAGCCGTCGTGCTTGTAGATGACGTTACAGGCGAACTCGATTCCAGAGCCAGGGATTACTTTTTCAAAGTAATAAACAGGGCCGGCCAGACCTTCTTCACATTTACATCGGTACCAACAGACAAATACTTCAAAGAAGCCTCCATATACAAAATAAATTCCGGCAGAGTAGCTTCTTTATATGTATAGTGGTCCCCGGAAATTGGACAGCGGCGTAAAGTGGATATAAACTTTAAAGAAATCAGGAGGATTTCAAAATGCCGCGGAAAAAATACAGCGCCGATTTCAAGGCGAAAGTAGCGATTGACGCGTTGGGGGAGACCAAAACGCTGGCTCAGTTGGCCACGGAGGGAAGAACAAAGGCACGTCGGACAGCATCGAACCGGCTTTATTCGAGGAGATCGGACGTTTGAAAATAGAACTTGACTGGCTCAAAAAAAAGTCGATGGAACTGGACTTGAGGAAAAGCGCAAAATGATAACACACGAAAATAAAGATATTTCAATAACACGTCAATGCGAACTTGTCGGATTGAATCGTTCAAGTTACTATAAGTCAGCCAGTTCCGAGAATTCACAGAATCAAGTGATAATGTCTAAGATTGAAGAGATTTACACGAAGCACCCTTATTACGGCAGCCGCAGAATCGTCGTCGAATTGACAAAATACGGATTGGTCGTGAATCGCAAACGCGTCAGCCGCCTCATGAACCTCATGGGAATACAAGGTATCGCGCCGGGCCCGGCTACGTCCGAACCGCATCCGAAATCCCGGAAATATCCTTATCTGTTGAAGGATATCCGGCTCGAACGAGCTAATCAGGTCTGGAGTTCTGATATAACTTATCTCCCTACCGTAAAAGGCTTTATGTATCTTGTTGCGATCATCGACAATTACAGCCGCAGCATCTTGAGTTATGAATTGTCCAACACGATGGATACTGATTTCTGCGTAAGGACGTTGAAAAAAGCGCTGCTTAAATACAGGAAACCTGAGATATTCAACACCGATCAGGGCAGTCAGTTTACGTCGAACGACTTTATCGAAATCCTGAAAAATGGCGGAATCTCAATCAGCCTGACGCAACTCCGCTTTGGCATGCAGTAGGGGATTATATCACCCGGACGAAGCCTATTTCGGGGCTTGTAATCCGTGCTCTAATGCTATATGATTATTCGGAGCTTTTACACCAATCTTTGATTTAAAAGTTCTCCAGCTTAGGGGCTGAGCGCAAACTTCCATCCTCATTTTTTCAAAATAACCTTCACGCTCCCCGGCCCTGCTTCAAGAAGAACACCACTGCTCTATTACCTTTTCATCTATTGTTGCCAGAGAAAGACAGTGGTCACAGCAGCCGTAATAGACAAAATATTTACCGTTGAAAAGAACAGCTCCGTTTGTGTAAACCACATTGTCCAGAAAACCTTTTTTCTCATAAGGCATCTCACATGTGAGTATGGGATCTTCCTGTATTTTTATAATCTTGCGCGGATCATTTTTGTCAAGTAACATGATTCCGAGAGCATACTCGGACTTATTGTTCTTGCCGTGCCAGAAGAGAAGCCAGCCGTAAGGAGTCTCTATCGGGGCAGGACCGATACCAAGTTTATTTTCATACCATGTTCCGGGTTTTATCTGAAAAATACATTCCATATTTTCCCATTTTTTCAAGTCGGCACTGAAGGATACCCACATATTCGGCATGGGACGATGGAAAAGCATAAACTTTCCGTTGATCTTAGCCGGAAGAAATCCGCTCGTCCTCTGCTCAAGTTCAGGCATAAGCCTTTGCGGATCACTGAATTTTATAAAATCCTTTGTAGTCGAATAGACAAGCCAGCCACCATGATCTCCGTAATCGGTCATGGCTGTAAAGACGACATAATAAGTGTCACCTATTTTGCTTATCCTAGGATCTTCAACGCCGTATTTATTCCATGGATTATCGATACCCTTATCAAAAATAGGAAGGTCATTCCTATATGAAATGTCATACCCATTTTCAGATACAGACAGTCCTAGCCTTGTAACCGGCCAACTCGAAGGACCTTTGCGTCTTTCATTGCCTTCGGCCCGGTATATAAGGTAGATTTTCCCATTATACACAGCAGCTCCGGCATTTGAAACATTAAGATTTTCCCACTCATTCTTACCCGCCGCCATTATCGGGTTTTCGGCATACCTTTCAAGTTTTATAATCATTATATCAGTCCTTTCCATTTATCATTATTGATTTAATATCATCCTTGAAGTAAAGGAATGATGTGAACGGCTCAATAGAAAGAGATATTTTTATTCCTTTTTCGTTGATTTTCAAAGAGTAAGAAGATTGTTCCGAAGCTCCGAGAGGAGAGAGAAAAAATGATTTTCCCTCTGAAATACCGACCGGGTTAAATCCAAGATTTTCAAGAGACTCCTTTTTTATAAAAAGTTCCGTCTCTATTTTTTCAGGATTATCATTATAGACGACTATTCTAATTTTTTCCTCAGATGCCCACACGCTGGCGAATGTATTTTTGTCCTGATCTATTCCCGAAGGAAGACACACAGCGAAGCTTTCGGTAATCATTGGAAGGCCCAGAACGTCACTGGCGAACCGCACTATTTCATCTGCGACCGGTTTGGCTTCCTCAAGGTAACCGGGACTGGCGCCAAGCCCCAAATCCCTCAGTGAAGCCCTTATCTGACAAAGCCTTGTAGCATTTTCAGCATCTTTTCTCAGTTCAGGCTTGATTGAAAGTAGAAAGTTCAGGAATCTATCGTTTTCGGCGATTCCCGCCGGAAACTGTGCGGAAAGCCAGTTCTTTTTGTTAAGGCACGATGCATCAAATGCCAGATCAAAAATATTAAACCTTTCAGCGCAGATAATCGCGGTATTGAAGGCCTTGCATACTTCGAAGTCATAATTTGTTTTGCCGCAAGAAAATCCGTTTTCGAGCATGACGGCATCGGAATAAAACTGGGTAGGGTTCATTGATTCATTGCTTATGACTTTTTTCGACGGATGATTCTCTTTCAGCCACTTATAGATATCAGCCTGGGTCCTCAGGATTCCCGGGATTTCAGGGTCCCAGCCCATGTCCCACGCGATTCCAGCCGGATTGTAGAAGTCCATGCATTTCCTTACCTGCTCAAAATAATACCTGCGGAAATCAGAATTGTCGAAGTTATATGTCCCCCAGGGAATTCTATTATAACCTATTGATTTGCTGACATTTTCAGGGATTGGAATTGAAAAGGCCCCTTCATATAGTTCCATGGAACCACCTTCACGATTAACGAACCAATCGCTGGGAAGAGTGCCATTTTCACGGAGTTTAAGATTTGCAATCTGCCTGAAATACATGAATAGACTAAGTCCTTTAGCCTGGAGACGGGTTATCTCGCTCTTCATTTTTTCAGCCGACATTTTTCCCCACTGATAGACTTGTGTAAACCATTCGCCTTCAATAGGATATTTCTCACCTATCCAATCATGCCAGCCGTACCACCAGATGTTTCCCGGTAAAAAAAGCCTATTCTCGCGTTCTTCTTTGAAATATGTCGTAGCTTGAAAAAGGCCCTTCTCAAGATGTCTGAATGTGTGCGGAACATATCTGATTACATTTCTTATCGCTTCATTATCGCTGTGGATATTCATAGAGTACCATCGCCAAACATCCCTTAGCATAAATTTCTTTTTGGGGAAGGCCTTATAAAGCAGGGATATCTCGAATAAATCACCCTTTTTCATTTTTCTGGGGTTTAGTTGAAGGGAAGGAAAATAACCTTCGGGATAGTTGGGAGAGAAGGAAATATTTTTATCCATATTCATGGATGCGGTAATAAGAAAATAATCTTTATTTTCGAGGATTGTCATAGGGTAAACAACACCCTGATACATATCGAGCCTGTTTATGCTGAGATCGTTTTCCGAATTCTTATATGAAAAGAAAGCCTGATCGGAACTTTTCACTATTTTGAGAGGCCGCGTTGCGCAGATTATTTTGTCCCATTTTTCACTCAGGAAACCGTGTCTGAGTCCGAGCTTTACATTTTCATTCATATCAGCGAGTGCGCGAAAAACAACCTTTTCTTTAATGCATCCATTTTCAGTGGAATAACTTATTTCGGCGTCGACAATTTCGGAAGCGTCAGTTGTTTTCAAAGAATAGTTTGCAGTACCGTCTTTTTCCGAACCGGAACTACAAGTGTCCTTAAAAAAAAACTGCTCCTTGTCATTGTGTTCCATGTAGACGAGCGCCGCGTTTTTTGAATAAGGCTGCAATATATCGGAACCGCAGAAAGTCCGGCATATCATTCCGGTCGAAGCGTCGATTTCAGCCCGGAAATTTTCCGTTTTCATTTCTATTGTTTTGGGAGGAGCCGAGAGGCTTGAATCCGGATTGAATTTTCTCTGGCTCATATCAATTTTGCTGAATTCTATATTGTCGAAATAAACAACGTCCCCTGTTTCCAAGTCTTTTGCTATCAGGTAGATTTGAAATGCGGCGCATCTGTTGTCCGCTGTGAATTTAAGGCTGTAGCGAACCCATTTGTCATTTTCCGCATAGACTTTGGCCGTTCTGTAGATGATGCTCTGATTATTTGAATCGGTTTCCCTTACCGCTATTGATATATTTACCTTGTCAGGATTTTTTACGCGGCATCTGGCATAACCGCTTATTCGGTACTGCGTTTTTAAATTGGGTTTTATCTTCAGCGGCTGGACAAGCGTGATGAAGGAATTATAACGGTTGTCGCTGTCGCCATTTAGTACAAGAGAGTATTTTCCATCATGGACTTCTTCAGCTTGTACGGTATAAAGTTTTATCGATCCGCCTGATTGCTGCGGAGAGGACCAGCCGGAAAGATCACCGGTCTCAAAATCTGCGTTCTCAATGATTTCCCCTGCAAAAGCAGACCCGCAGAATGCGAAGAGTCCGGCGGCAACGAATAGGGATTTTATTTTTCTGTTCATTAACGTTATCTCCTTAACAATTAGTTTAAAATTATTTTTTAGAGTCGGTAGATTTTATTTCTTTTCGTTTTTTTTCCGTTACGATGTCTTCAGGCATAATGCCGTCAATAAGCAGGTTTGCAATTACCGGTCCGTCGTCTGTCATTGTAACCCACATGCAATGATCGAATTCCCCGAAGGAAATTCCTCTCAGCTTGCTTACCCCGCCGGTAGTGGCAAGAACAAAATATTTTCTCCCGTTTCTGACATGGGCTGTATATTCATGCAAATCTCCAGCAAAAACCGTGTATTTCCGGTCTTTAAGGGCATTTTCAAGGAGCCTCATTTCTTTTCCATTCCATATGCCCGGATGGTGCATTAATATGCATGTCCAGCGAACGTCGGGATGATCTTTCAAGACTTTTTTTGCCCATGAAATCTGTTCATCTCCCAGGTTCAGGTTTTGAGGCCGTTTTTCCGTGGTATTCAGACATATGAACAGGACGTTTTTATATACGAAGTAATAGTATGTGCGTCCGAAAAGTTCTTCCCATAACTCTTTAGACTGTTCATGCATTTTTTTGCTTGCATTCGAATATGAAATATCATGATTGCCTGGCAGGTAGAAGAATGGGGCTTTGAATTTTTCAGCAATGGATTTGAACTCGTTCCATTGCGCAACAAGTTCTTTTCTGTCTTCCGTAAGCCCCTGAATCAGATCTCCTACGCATATTACGAATTCGGGCCTGAGCAGATTAATTTTTTCTACTGCCTTTCTGAAAACACCTTCCCGCGTGGCTCCGGTTCTGTCAGCGACGATGACAAATTGAAAATTATCAGGATTGTCGTCAAAATCCAGATGCGTCCATGGTTTTCGTTGGGTCTCAATGTCATGAGTTATTTCAGTTTTTTGCCAGGCCGTCAGTATAACTAAAGAGAAAATGCAGAGATGGACTTTTAATATTTTCAGCCAGATCTTGACAATATTTCTATTATGTTTTAATTCAGAAAGCAGTTTCATGTTTTTTTTATTCATGGCCTTATTTCCTTGATGATTAATCTGTTATGATTTTACCATTCGAGTTCTGAACCGTCTTTGTAGATAACGGCATATATGTTTTCTTCTTTGAGTTTGCTGATATTTTCTGAATCTGAATGCCCATCGGCATGAAAAGTCACGGCGTTTTTGCCGGGATGTCTGAGATGAATGCCGCCTTCCCTTGTCAGTTTATATCCGAAATGATAATTCTGATTGGGCCAATATGTATGTCCCTGTTTAAAAACAGTATCCGCAAACATGATATAAGCCGAGGGTTTTGAAAACTTCTTGATGGTTCCGTAATTAGTGCCCCATTCTCCGGCGTAAGGCCCTTCTTTGCAATAATTTATGCCGTAGGAAACGGCCCGGTTTTCCCATGTGACTTCCTGCGACGGGCAGCGGAATATTTTTTTGTCGTTTCCGGCGTATGCATTGTCAAATATCGTCTGTGCCCACGGCGATGGCCAGGTCTTGACAGGATAATCGCCCCCATAGTCATTGGTGTACATGAAAAGTGCAGTGCCGGCCTGCTTGGTATTTCCAGTGCACGATATTGCCCCGGCCTTGTCCTTCGCGTTTTTAAGCGCAGGCAAAAGCATAGATGCCAGAATCCCGATAATTGCTATCACAACGAGCAACTCGATGAGCGTAAACTTATTGGACTTCTTCATTTTATCATCCTTTCTTTCCTGGGAACGGCGCATGAATTTCTTCCAACGATATTCGGGTTCAGCCGGATATTTTCAGACGCTTTGCCTTCTATCATATTAAATACGAGCTCCGCTGCCAGCATTCCCTGTTCCGACTTAGGCTGGTGGACCGTTGTCAGGGACGGGAAAAGCATTTTTGACATTTCGATATTGTCAATTCCTATAATTGAGAGCTGCCCGGGGATGCTGATCTCCTTTTCCCTTGCCTCATATATAATCCCGGAAGCGACAATGTCGCTGTGAGCGATGACCGCCGTTACTTCAGGATGATTTTCAATGATTTCATCCAATGCAGCCCTGCCGTCCTCAAAAGAAGAATATTTTTCAAGCACAACCAGATTACCAGAAGGAATTCCATTTTCGGAGAATGCCTTCAGTACCCCGTCAATCCTGTCAGATCCGAAAACTTCGGCGACCGCTATTCTGCGGTGTCCCAGCCTTAAAAGGTACTCTGCGGCAAGAAAGCCGATTTTAAATCCATTCACGGAGACGGAACCAATATCTGGCATATTGACATTGTTTGCGATAAAGACAACCGGCTTGCTGAATGATATCTTAGTAAAATAGCCTGTATAATCCTCATACATATTTGATATTACTATTAGTCCGTCCACTTTCTTTTCGTTGAGGAAGCGGCATTTTTCCGGGATGTCTCCCGGCTTCTTATTTTTAACAAGGATTATATTATAATTCTTATCATTCAGGATGTTTTCAATCCCATCAAGGATTTCCGATACGAATGAGCTCTTTACTTCTCCGGTGATTACCCCAATAAGATAAGTTCTTCCTGTCCTCAGGCCCCTTGCCGCAGTATTGGGAGTATATGACAAGGCAGCGGCGGCGACAAGCACCTTTTCCCAAGTTTCATGGCTGACTTTTATTGGTCCTGTTTTCCTATTATTAAGTACTGCGGATACAGTTCCTTTTGAGACTCCTGCCTTTTCAGCCACATCACTTATTGTCGCCATGATTAACTTTCCAAGTTTAATAAATCGATTTACGCATATCGTTATATTAAATGCAAAAAATGGAAAAGTCAATAGCAAAAAGCGGATAAGGAACACGTTTCTGGGAAAAAATCTTAATTCCCCGTGACTCTTCTGTGCTCCATGGTAGATTAAGGAGTCATCCTTTACAATAACGGGACGGATTATGCAGAATCTCAATTTCTCGGCTTTTTTCAGGAAAGCCTTTCCATACATAGTTATTTTTATTGTCACCTTTCTGGTCTTCATGAATTCGCTTTCGTTTCCGCTCATAAAAAGCTGGGATGACGAGGCATTTATAATTCAAATAATGAAATATTTCAGCTTCAGCCCGGGAAATTTGTGGCATCTTATTTCTGTCTCAAATTGCGGCAATTACATACCGCTGGTCAATCTTTCGTATGCCGTTGACTACAATGCCTATGGGATTGTGAGTTTCCCAACCTATCATCTCCAGAATCTCTTATGGCACATCGTGGCAGTATTCGGTCTTTTCAAGTGCATGAGGATTCTCGGAATCTCAAATCGCTTTGCACTTCTGATGACGTTGATTTACGCGGTGCATCCGCAAAGGACCGAATCTGTCGTATGGGTGGCGGAAAGGCGTGATGTCATGTGCGGAGCATTTTATTTCTGGGGACTGTTTTGGTATTTTAAACTGAGGACCATAAAAACTTTTCCATTCATTCCCCTAATCTTTTTTCTTTGCGCCTGCCTCTCCAAGCCGGCGGCAGTTTCCATGCCCTGCGTATTTGCAATGTATGAGATATGGAAGGATAAATCTTTTCTGCCATTGGGCAAATACCTGAAACTGCTCCCATATTTTATCCTGGCGGCATTAATAACTCTCGGCACAGCGGAGCTTCAGCTCTATGCGGGCAAAAATTTTGACCTTCTGGAAAGAATCTTAATTGTTCTTCACAACCTCGCATGGTATGCAGGCAAAAACTTTTACCCAGGCGAAATGGCGCCCATGTACCCGCAGGTCGTCTTCGGAACAAAGCTGGTCATCTATCTCGTTATATTTTATTCTGCCGCGGCGTTTCTTCTCATTTTCACGGTGCTGAAGAACGGGAAGTTTTTTTTATACACGCTTATTCCTTTGCTTGTCAGTTACGTAGCGGCACTAGCACCGACAATAGGCATTGTTCAGGTGGGGATTGGTATATGGGACTATACCGATCGCTATTCTTACATCCCGGCGGCAATCGTCTTTACCGCAATCGGCGCGGGACTGGAGTCCCTGACAAGAAGCGGGAGCCCCTTACGAAAAATACTACCTGATTTTGCTCCGGATAAGCTGATTGTTCTTGTACTGTCTCTTATTATTGCCTTTTTGGGAGCAACGACTTTTTTCTACAATTATACATGGAAAAGTTACAGAAACATTCTTTCTGTAGCCGCACAGCACAAGCAGCCGAACAAGTATTTCATATATTTCTATGGAATTGTTGCATGTGACGATATGAAGCTCGAAGAAAGCGAAAGAGCAGCGGACTATATATTATCGACAGAGAAAAAAGGCTCTCTCGACCGGAACGACATAAGCCTTTATTATATGGCCCTTTATATGAAAGCACGTATTGCTCTCAAAAAAAATAACTACCCGCTGGCTGCCGCTTTATTCAGCGAAGTAATAGGGCATCTCAGTGAGTTTTTATTTCAACAGCCGCAGGCATATTTAGATGCGCTAAAAATGGCGGCTGGATCATTTATGAGGGTCGGATGGCATGAAAAAGCACTGAGATGCTATGACCTTATAGTGATAAATAACAGGAGCTCCCTCGGACGCGGCGTGGACTTCCATTTTTACAGGGGGCTTGCCTTTTACATGAGAAACAAGCTTGACGAAGCTGAACTGGAATTTAAAAAGGCCCTCGAACTTTCGCCCGACAACGCGAATATAAAAGCCAATCTTGAGGAGATCCAAAATAAAAAACGAGAGCGTAACCCTGAAAACTTGAAGAACAGGTAAAATTTGCCCATTGAATCCTTAAATTAAGAGAAATTCTATACTTTCCCATGAATTAAAATATGCTTGTCGTCCCGGAATATTTCCTCCTCCTTCGATACGCCCTCAGAAAAACAGGGCGCCGAGCCTGCGGATATCTTCGTAGAAGTCAGGGTATGTGACGGATGCTGACTCGGCGTTATTGACGGTCGTTGTGGCGTCGGCCCCGAGTCCGGCGATTGACAGGGCCATCGCGATACGATGATCGTTGTAGGACTCGACTTCCGTGCCGTGCAGAGCGTGACCTCCGTATATAATCATTCCATCCTCAAGCTCTTCGATTTTCGCTCCCATCTTGCGGAGTTCTTTTGTCATACATGCGATGCGGTCTGTCTCCTTAATCCTAGCCTGCGGGACGTTGCCTAGAAGAGTTTTCCCTTTTGCGAAGCAAGCGGCGACGGCGAGGGCGGGTAATGCGTCGGGAGTGGAATTGAGGTCAAGTTCGATTCCTTCAAATCCGCGGCCACCGGGGCTTACAATAGTGTATTGTGAAGTCGTCTCAATCTTCATTCCCATTTTCTCCATGAACGAAAAAACCTCCTTGTCGCCCTGTCTATCATTGAAATCCAGGTTATTTATCCTGATTGTACCTCCGGTTACGGCTGAGGCGACAAGAGGAAAACAGGCTGTTGAAAAATCAGCGGGGATGGCCATTTCAAAAGGCGTATAATGCTGACGACCCTCAATTTCAAAAAGTGTCATTGCTTCATTATATTTGAATCTGAGATTCTGTTTTTTCATCCAGTCGATAGTGATTTCGACATATGGTTTTTCATTGAGATTGAATACCTCGACCGCGGAGTCCTGCGGCGCCAGCGGGCAACTCAAAAGCAAAGCAGTTACGAACTGCGAGGACTTTCCTTCTATTCTGGTCTTCCCGCCTTTGAGCGGTCCTAGGAGAGAAAGCGGACATTTGCCGTTGGCTGATTCCGAGCTTACGCCGAGGGGACTGAGGGCGGAGAGCAATGGCTGCATGAGTCTAGTTCTGAGCGAGTTATCACCGTCAAAGCTTATCTTTGCACTGGAAAGCGAGGCCAGTGCGGAAAAAATTCTGAGACTGGTTCCCGAGTTGCCAATATCAACCGTGTCGTTAGGTGGAGTGATTTTACCGCCTGTTCCGGTGATTGTCCAGATGCCGGGGCTTTTCTCTATTTTAGCGCCGAATGCCGATGCCGCCTTGAGCGCGGAAAGAGTGTCTTCCGAAACCAGCGGCGCGATTATTTTGGAAACCCCGTTGGCCATCGCCGCCACCGCTATCGCTCTTATTGTATGCGATTTTGAGCCAGGCACTGAAATTTCACCGTTAAGCATTGATTTAGAAACATTTATTTTCATACTGCCCTCCTTTGCTTTGCATATTTCCATGATCTGTACGTTATTCCCACAAGGTACGCCGTAAGCAGAAGTCCGCTGACAATAAGAATCATCTGACCGGTCAACAGCATGCCGCATAGTTTACAGCCGATACTTATGCTTATCAGTAACGCAAGCCAGGCGAAACTCCGGTGCGCGGTGAGTCCACCCTCGGCATTAAGCACCATTGCGTGCATTCTGGAGCCTAGCGGAAAACCGAGTACTCCTCCGATAGAAAGGATTACTCCGATTATCAGGGCTTGCATCGCGGGTGAGGATGTGCTCCAGTTACTAACCCCTATGAAATAGGAACAACAGCCCGAAAATGCCGTCAGAAGCACAGATAATCGCGCAATCATTCCTGCGGGTTTTTCGGGGACTTTCAGCAACGACTTCATAACGGGCCTGTTTATCGTCCCGCCTCCGATACCTAGAAGCGCAGAAAATACTCCCGTACAAAATCCTGAAAACATCGTAAGTCCCAATCTTGAACGCCAGTGTCCCGGGATTTTATTTTTATCTGCTTCACCGCTCATCAACGTATTGAAAAATACATAGAAGAGAAGCACCATGTAAAGCATCTGGTGCGGCGTTCTGCTGTTGAATATCTCTTCCAGCAGAATTCCCGCAGGTTTTCCCAAAAAACCGCCTATAAAACACATCCCGCTCAAGGGCACCGCAACTCGCCAGCCCCACCCGTCCTTCGCCCATCCGATTTTTTTAAACTGCCGAATGACGGTAGGCGCAGAACTGGGCACCATCTGGAGCAGACATGCGGGTGCCGCTATTTCATGAGGCACGCCCATTATCAGCAATGCGGGAAGAATGAGCCAACCTCCGCCAATTCCCCAAAAGCCGCCCGATATACTTGCGATAAGCCCTACCAATGAAATTAACGTTATATATGCGATGGACAGTTCCATTTTTCTTTCTTCCGAAATGATAAAGGCAATAGGATAACGTCTGTCTTTTCTTTAGTCAAGGAAACGCTTGATTATTTAAGGCGGGAGAATGATATTTAAGGAAACGCTTGATTGACGGAGAACAAAGCATGAAAATTTCTATAATTTCGATAGGAGATGAGCTTCTCAAAGGCTCTACAATAAATACAAACCTCGCACATATAGGACAGAAACTCTTTGAGTCGGGGATTCTGCCAATAAATTCATTGACCATACCTGACTCAGAAAAGGAAATGCGCGACGCGTTCGACTTCGCGTTTTCACTCTGCGATGTGGTCATAACCACAGGCGGCCTCGGCCCGACAGCAGACGATGTTTCCAAAGACATTGCCGCGTCATATTTCGGCAGAGGGTTTTATGAGGATGAAGATTCGAAGGCCAATATAATAGAACGTTGGAACAAACTTAACCGCAAGGACTTCCCAGCTAGACTCCTTCAGCAGGCAAAAATTCCCGAGGGTGCCGAACCTATCAAAAATATAACAGGTACCGCACCCGGGATATGGCTCGAAAGTGAAGATCCGGATGGCAAGCCACGTTTACTTATCATGCTTCCCGGCCCTCCCTCCGAACTGAGGCCGATGTTTGACGACATTGTAATGCCGCGCCTTCGCAAGAGAATAGAAAATCCGCTCAAGTCAAAACTCTTTTTCGTTGCCGGAATGGCCGAATCTATAGTCGAGGAAAAAATGCAGCCGCTTCTCTGCCCTGAACTTTCAGTGGCTTACTGCGCCTCGCCGGGAAATGTGAGACTGTTCCTGAGTTCTGCGGATAACGCACTCCTGCGGAAAAAAATCGAAGGCGTCCAAAAAATCTTCAAAAAACACCTTTTGCCTGAAAATTGTTCTCTGCCAGTTGAACATATTATAGGCCTCCTGCGGACAAAGAATCTGCGTCTTGCGACCGCCGAATCGTGCACTGGCGGACTCATCGCATCCGAAATAACATCCGTCTCCGGGGCATCGGACGTTTTCACAGGCTCCGTTATTTCCTACGCCAACAAAGTAAAGACAGACGTTCTCGGTGTTGCGCCCGAGACCATCGAAAATTTCGGTGCCGTCAGTGCTGAATGTGCTTCAGAAATGGTTTCCGGTGTTTGCGAAAAACTCGCCGCTGATGCAGGTATCGCAGTTACCGGAATTGCCGGGCCGGGCGGTGGAACAAAAGAAAAACCCGTGGGGCTTGTCTTTATCGCCGTTAAGTTTTATGGTGAGCTGGTAGTGAAGCGTTACAATTTTTCAGGGACACGCGAAGCGATAAGAATACGCGCCCTTTCGATGTCGATAAACATGCTTCGGGAACTTATTCTCGGAATGAACTGAATTCCATTAACTACCACAACCAGATGGAAAGACTTCTAGTGGTGCGAAAAAATCCTTTCAGGAGCGTGATAAAGCGCTACGCCAAGCTCATTCGCCCGCTTGATAACATCGGCGTCCTTCAATGACCCGGCGGGGGCGATAATGGCTCTGACCCCGACTGCGGCGGCAGTCTCCACGGCATCAGGAAAAGGGAAAAAGCCGTCACTGGACATCACAGAGTTCTCGATAGATTCCGATCCCTGGTATTTGGCCCTGTATTTTGCAATTGCCTGCTCAACGGCCCCTACCCTGTCCTGTTCACCGGTACCGACGCAGAGTGTCTGACCGTTTCTCACAATGACCACACCGTTTGACCGAACACTGATATTTATGTACCATGCCATGAGCAGATCATCAAGCTGGGACGCAGAGGCGTTCACTTCCGACTTTACAGTTCCGAGGGTCTTGCTTTCGGCAGAGGCGCTTTTAATGTCGTTCACTCCTCTTATGTGAGTAAGGAGAGGAGCTGCGGCAACAAGTGAGCCGTCCGCAAGGACTTTCAGAGTATAATCAGAGGGTTTCTCGTCGCCTACGAATTTCGGAAGGCTTGAAATGTCTCCGCATTTGATGATGCGGATATGCTTATTGAGTTTAAACGTCTCGCCATCGTTAAAGGCAACAAGAGCATCTTCAGAATATGACGGAGCGACAACGCACTCCACGAAACTTTCCATTATTTCTTCAGCGGTTTCGCGGTCCACGTTGCAGTTAAAGGCCACAACGCTGCCAAAGGCCGCCCTCGCATCGCAGTCGCGCGCCTTGATGTAGACATCGCGCGTTGTTTCGGAGCATCTCTTCATGGCTGCGCCCGAAGGGTTTACGTGCTTCATCACGGCGCAGGCCGGGTCGTTAAAATACTTCACGATATTGAGAGAGTATGAAATATCCTCCAGGTTGGTCTGGGAAAGCCCGCTTTTGCCGTTCTTAAGTATCTGCATGGCGCCTATCGCTGAAACCGTCCCCGCTTTTCTGTAGTAAGCGGCCGGCTGGTGAGGATTTGTACCGTAGCGCAGGTCCTCGACCTTTTCGTATCTTTCTCCGTTGATTATGAACTCCGAAGCAAAATCTCCGGTATTTTTTGAAAGGTAACTGTTTCTGCTGATCCCGCCTGAACTCATTGATTACTCCGTGTTTTAAGTGTAAAAAATATATTTAGTCCGATAAAAAGATTTTTCAAGCCCTGTCTTTCTTTGCGATCATGATGTCAGGAAGGTTCCGGTAATATTCATCAAGATCCAGACCATAGCCGATAACAAATTCATCGGGAATTTCAAAGCCCGAATAGTCTGCCGTAATTTTTTCAATTCTTCGCGCGGGCTTGTCAAGAAGAACGCATGTCCGTATCTCGGCAGGGCACATTTTCTTCAATATTTTGATGACTTGGGACATAGTCCTGCCGGTATCCAGAATCTCGTCAACAATCAGTATGCGGCGGCCCCTTAGCTCTGTTCGGATGTTGGCATTTATGATGACCTTTCCGGAGCTTTTCTTCCCTTGGTATGAATGGGCGGAAACGAACTCAAACTGCATGGGGGTCTTTATTTCGCGCATGAGGTCAGCGGCAAAAAACAATGCGCCTTTGGCAAGGACGATCATGACAAATGAACCATCGGCATAATCCTCAGATATCAGTCTGCCCATCTCCTTGATTTTGCGCGCAATACGCTGTCTTGAAATAAATTTTTTCAATCTTGGATGAGAAAGCGGCGCCTGTTCATTTTTTATTGTCTACCTCCTGGGCGGCAGCTGATGTTTCCTTAAATTTCTTTATTTCCTGCTCGGCCTTGTTTTTTTCCAGTTCGGCAAGGGCTTTTTCGGCCCCTGATCTTTCTATAACGGCCTTAGTACGGGCCTCGTCTCGTGCGCGGAGATTTTCGAGTTGCGCCTGAAGCTCAACTTCTTTCTTTTTCAGGGACTGACGGTCTTTTTCTTCGATGACAAGTCTTTCAGCTCTGAGTCTTTTAATTTCAGCAGCCTCGACCGGATAGATGCTTTCTATTTCTTTTTTCAGGGCGGCGGCGAATTTAGAAGCGCAGACCGACATCGCCGCGGAAAGTTTATCCCCCGTAAAGGTATCCATATTTTCGCTGAATATTTTAGAGCTGAATAGGAGCACTTTTCCGTCTTCGCTCCTTTTTATCTCATACTTAACACCCAAAATGGCCTGCTTTTGCTCAAGGGCTGCCTCGAAAACAAAAACCGAAGCGGCGATAGTAAAACTGACCCTGTCATCAGTTGCCGGATTTTCATATTTGCCGGAATCGCTGAAGAAGCTCTGCATATACCTTGTCAGCATCATTCCGGGCGGCTGAACCCACTTCGAGTAATCATCAATTATGAGGGAATTCTCGCTCTTCCTGAAAACCATCCTGTACTTCGTCGGGGTGTCGTCTCTGACAGGGATGACGATAATGTCCGAATCGTCAGGCACATTCGCATCCGGTACGGAAAGATCGTAATAGCTTACGGCGCGGTATGGTTCGGACGTAAAGAGACAACCCGACAGGAAAATAACCGAAACAAGCGCGGCAAAAACTTTAACTCCTATACATTTTACCATGTTCTATTCCCCATTTTTTTAATTTATCGGCGGAATCCGAAGGCGCTGCCCGATCCTGAGGGATGTTTCAGACGCCAAAGATTCCCTGTTCACATCATATATCGCCCGATAATATTTACTGCTTCCATAAATCTTTAGCGATATCCTTGCTAATGTATCACCTTTTTCGACAGTGTAAAACTCAGGATATTTTTTTGCAGGCGGTTCCGCTTTTTCAACAGAAGTCCGAGCCGCAACCTCTCCTTCGACTTTAGACGGCTCGGATTTCGCCGAAACTTGAGGCTGAACAAGTACCGGCGACGGACTGAAGCTTTCAGCTGGCGCGCCCATATACTTTTTTCTCATTTGGGTATAGAATTTCTTTTCGGCCCCTGCGAGGGAGTCCTTTATATAGGCCCGGTCCTGGGAATCCGGGGCAAATTTGAGGTACTGCCTGTAGTGGTAAATGGCATCTATCGGCATATTAAGCCCCTCATCGTAAACAACCGCAAGCTCGTAGTGGGCCTTCGTGGATTCGGGGTATATCCTGAGATACTTCTCAAAATATTTCACGGACTCCTCGTATTTGCCTTCGGAGTTCAAGCGTACGGCCTTTGAAAAGTAAGGATGATTCTGCTCGTTTCTGTTTTGGTCCGAGCATGAAGTTGACAACAGCAGAAATGCGGCTGAAAAAATAGATGCTGCAAGATTAAAAATTCTCATATTAGTTCCTTTTTCTGTTTTCGTAAGCAAGAATGACACATCCACAAAGTGCGGCCGTCTCCGCCCTCATCGTCCATCTGCCTATATTTAAAGGCTTTATTTCTGCATTTATTAGAGATTCCTCTTCTTTCGCGGTAAATCCGCCTTCCGGCCCGGTAAACCAGGCTATTTTATTTGCGTCAGAGGTGGAAAAAGAAATTCCACCCGTCTTTTCAATGCTCCCGAAAAAACCGAACATTTTTCCTTCCTTAAAAATTTTCACCGCTTCATTGAACGCTACAGGCAAAACAATTTCAGGAAAGTAGGGGTTTCCCGACTGCTTGCAGCCTTCAATCAATATCTTCCGCCAACGCGCAAGCACCGAGTCCTTTTCCGGCACAGATACCGTCCTTTCAGTAATGAAAGGGACTATCGAGCTTACCCCGACCTCGGCACACTGCTTGAGAAGCGAATCCATCAGCTGATGACGCGGCGGCGCAAGGAAAAGGGTCAGCTCCGGCAGCTCGCGTGCATAAAGCTTATGTTCACAAACAATAACGTCACGCCCCTTCCCGACAACCACGACGGCTGTCAAACCCTTTCCGTCCATAAGGCAGAGTTCATCGCCCTCTTTTGCGCGCAGGGTTCTGAAGAGGTGTTCCTCCTCTTCTTTGTCAAGCTTTGTATGTTCTCCCGTTCCCGGGATATTTTCACAGTAAAAGCGCCGCATACCGATTCCCTTTCTAATCAAGCATTGCCTAATGTAGAACATTTTCCGAAAAAAGACAAAAACTTATATGAAATAATATTTGCCGGACGTTAACTTAACATTAGATGGAAGGGAAGGGAAATATGAAAAAAATAAAACTGGGAATCAGTGCGTGCCTGCTGGGAGAAAAAGTCCGTTACGATGGACAGCACCAGCTTGACCGCTTTCTTGCGGGAACGCTTTCAGAATATGTTGACTGGATGCCGGTCTGTCCGGAAGTGGAATGCGGGCTGCCTGTTCCGCGGGAAGCGATGCACCTTGCCGGAAATCCGGAATCGCCGAGGCTCGTAACCGTGAGATCGGGAATAGACCATACAGGGAAAATGCTCAAATGGGCGGAAGACAAGCTCCGCGAACTTGAGGAAGAAAAGCTTTGCGGATTCGTCTTCAAGAGCAAATCGCCAAGCTCAGGAATGACAAAAGTCAAAGTATATAGCGACAGCGGAATGCCAACAAAAAATGGGATTGGCCTTTTCGCTGCGGCGTTCATGAAAAAGTTTCCGCTGCTCCCGGTGGAAGATGAGGGCCGGATAAACGACCCCAGCATCCGCGAAAATTTCATTGAACGGATATTCGTCTTCGCGCGCTGGCGTGATTTTATCAAAAACGATTCGTCAATCAAAGGACTCGTGGACTTTCATACACGCCACAAGCTTTTGATTATGGCGCACAATCCGAAGATGACCGCCGCGCTCGGGCAGATTGTCGCCAAGGCAAAAGGGGAAAACAAGGACACGGTTTTTACAGAATATATCACGAAGTTCATGGAAACCCTCAAACTTCAGGCGACAGTCAAAAAAAACGTCAACGTCCTTCAGCACATAGCCGGATATTTCAAGAAAAATCTTTCCGCAGATGAAAAAAAGGAGCTCATTGAACTTATCGACAGCTATCACAAGAATCTAATCCCGCTGATAGTCCCCCTGACTCTCCTGAACCACTACGTCAGGAAATACAATGAAAAATATCTGGCAGAGCAATTCTACTTGAATCCGCACCCTCTCGAACTCTGCCTCCGGAACCACGTGTAAGAATTAAAGATGCATTTTCAAAATATTCCTGTATATTAAAGCTTCACTAAGGATTAAACTGAATGACCGGAAGAAGAAAAAGAGCACTAATACACCTTGCCGACGCGACACTTAAGTTTGGCAAAGACTGCACTGACCTGCTTTCATTCACAGGAGAGCTTGCCGACTGTCTCTATCACGCAGTCAAAAACCCGAAAAAAATCCGCTGGCGCGAAACACTCTACTACATGGACATGTGCGGAAGCGACGCGCTCCCGATTGTCGGCGCAATATGTTTTCTTATGGGCCTTATCCTCGGCTTCCAGACAGCTGTTCAGATGGCTAAGTACGGAGGCGACATATACACCGCCGACCTCGTCGCGTACTCCATAACCAAAGAACTCGGAGCCTTGATGGTGGCGATGATTGCGACAGGCAGAGCCGGGTCGGCATTCGCCGCCGAAATAGGAACAATGAAAGTCTCAGAAGAAATCGATGCCATGGCGACGATGGGCTTCGTCCCGTTCCGCTTCCTCGTTGTGCCAAAGATAATCGCGATGGTCACGGTAATCCCTATATTGACGGTATTCGGCGACATCGCGGGAATCTTCGGCGGCTTCATTGTCGGCACGTTAAAACTTGGAATCCCGGCGATAACATATTTTAACCGCACGATTGAAGTCCTTACCGCAATGGCGTTTGTGCAAGGCATAGTAAAGAGCGCTGTATTTGCATTAATCATAGGCTGCGTCGGTTGTATGAGAGGCTTTCAGTCAAGCTGCGACGCACAGGGCGTGGGCCGTTCCGCGACATCAGCGGTTGTCACCAGCATATTCATGGTGGTTATAGCCGATGCGGTGCTCACATTTTTATTTACATCTTTGGGGTATTGAGAATTATGGAAAACCCAGTTGTGGAAGTCAAAAATCTTGAAATAGGCTACGATAAAACCGTGGTGCTGAAAGATATTTCATTTTCTGTCGAACCCGGCGAAATATTTGTAATCCTCGGAGGCTCGGGTTGTGGAAAAAGCACATTGCTCAAGCACATAATAGGTCTTTATAATCCGTTCAAGGGAGAAATATTGATCTACGGTGAAAGCATAGTTAAGGCCGACGAAAACGAAAAACGCCGGATGATGAAAAGTTTTGGAGTAACCTATCAGGGCGGTGCGCTTTTCGGCTCTCTTACAGTGGGAGAAAATATCTCGCTCGTACTTGAAGAACATACGAATCACTCAAAAGACGAGATAGATAAGATAGTGGATGAAAAACTCAGTCTTGTCGACATGGACAAGTTCAGGAACTATATGCCATCGGAGATCTCCGGCGGAATGCGCAAACGGGCAGGGATAGCCCGAGCCATGGCGCTCGATCCCAAATTGCTCTTTTTTGATGAACCATCCGCGGGACTTGACCCGATAACTTCTGCTGAACTTGACAGGCTTATTCTGGATCTCAGCAAAAAATCCGGCGCCACTATGGTGATTGTAACACATGAACTTGATAGTATTTTTACGGTCGCCGACCGGGTCATAATGCTCGACAGCAATTCCAAGACCATGGTCGCCGAAGGCAAACCCCAAACGCTGCTCGAAAATCCTCCTATCCCGAGGGTAAAGGAATTCCTGACACGTTCCGGACTTAAAAGAAAACACTATTGTGATTGAAAGGATACACATAAGATGATAGAAGCGAATAAGTATAAACTAGGAATTTTTGTCGTCACGGGCTTTTTCCTTTTCCTGCTCTGCCTGTTCATGCTGGGACTTTCGGAAGTATTCAAAGAAAAAGCAACACTGGTAACTCTCTTTCAGGAGTCAGTACAGGGCCTGGACATCGGTTCGCCGGTTAAATACAAGGGCGTTCCTATCGGCAAAGTCAAAAGAATCTCCATAAGGACCGATGACAAATTGATTAAGGTTGATATGGAAATCAGACTTTCCGGCTTCGACGTCGCGAAAAACGGCACGCCGGATGATGACGACTATTTCTACGAATTTATGAAAAAAGAAATAGCCGAAGGACTGCGCTGCCAGCTCAACTACGCCGGAATAACTGGAATGAAATATGTGGAAATCGATTATCTGCACAAATCCAGTCTTGATATGGAACCTCCCCCTGGACTCGTTGAAGCCAAAGGACTCTACATCCCTGCCGCGCCGTCCATATTTAAAGACATGCTCAACCTTATCAATACCTCGCTTGAAAAGATTGCAAAAGTACCATTCGACAAGATAAGCACCGAGCTTTCCGACACGTTTATCTCCGCAAGAAAACTCCTCCAGGACCCGAAGGTAAGCAACATGATTTCAAAACTTGAAGAGGCGAGCGACCAGCTTGAATCGAGTATAAGCAGCGTAAACAAAGTGCTTACAGAACAGAAAATAAAAAGTATATTGAGCGAAGTTCAGGACGGTCTCGTTTCGATAAACAACCTTGCGGGCGTAACCACAAAGGCAATCCAGGACGCGAGACTGCCTGAAACGTCCAGAAGTTTCAGAGACGCCTCATACTCCGTAGTCAATACAAAGGACGCCCTCGCCAACACGCTTACGAAGCTAAACCAGGCACTTGATTCAATCACGGAACTGGCAAACTCGTTGAGCGACGACCCAAGTTCCATAATCAGGGGAAAACAAACGGAAAATATGATTCCGAAGATCCCTTAATACTGAATCCGCAATAAAAGGGCATTTGATGAAAAAGGCTTGTTTTCTCGACAGAGACGGTGTCCTTGTTGAAGAGGCCGATTACCTGGCCGATCCGAACAAGGCAGTCTTGATAGACGGTGCGGCCGAAGCGGTAAAAAAGCTCCGCGAAAATAGCTTCACAGTGATAGTCGTATCCAATCAGTCCGGTATTGCACGCGGCTACTTCAGCGAAGAAACGCTTTCTCTGATAAATAAAAGAATAGCAGAACTTCTCGCAGAATCCGGAGCCGCTGTCGACGCATGGTATCACTGTCCGCACCATCCGGACGGAAAAATAGAATGCTACAAGACGGAATGTTCATGCCGCAAGCCCGCGCCGGGAATGATTCTCCGCGCTGCGGAAGAATACAATATATCTCTTTCAAAGTCCGCGATGATAGGCGACAAAAAAAGCGATATTGAAGCAGGATTTAACGCCGGATGCCGCATCGGAATACTCGTTTCAACGGGTTACGGAGCAGAGGGGATTCCTGACTCAATGCCGCGGGATACGGTTTTTAAAAAAAATATTTCCGATGCCGCTGACTACGTAATAGAGATTCTTAAAAATGAATAAGTACAGCGCGTCTGATGTTTCATTATACGTCCCATGCTACAACGCAATTTCGACAATCGAGCGGTGCCTTGAAGGTGTTTTAAGCCAAACTGTTATGCCTTCGAGGATAATACTCGTAGATGACGGATCAACCCCGCCGCTCTCGCTTTCCGGACGATTCATAAAAGATGTCGAAATCCTAATTCAGCCTGTAAATATGGGCCTTTCCGCCGCGCGAAATAAAGCACTCTCCAATATAAGTTCTCCGCTCGTTGCTTCATTGGATTCGGACGTGGTTCCGGCTTCCCGCTGGCTGGAGACCCTTCTTGATACAATGAATTCATTTGACATTGCCGGGGCCGGAGGACGGCTCAATGAGTTTTATCAGGACACTCTTGGCGATCGTTGGCGTGCCGTCCACATGGCCCAGCACTGGGGCGATGCCCCACTCATGAACCCGCGCTTCATCTACGGCGCAAATAATATTTTCCGTACCGATATCCTTGCATCCCTGGGAAATTACAATTCCGAACTGCGCACTAACTATGAAGATATGCTCATGTGCGAACTCCTCTATTCCAAGGGTTACAAGATGCGCTACGAACCATCGGCACTCTGTTCACACCTAAGAAAAGATACAGAAGAAAGCATACTTCGCGGGTTCTGGCAATGGTTTCATGCCAAGGGTATTATAAATGGCGAATTCAAGTCTCCGGAAGGCATTCTCGACAGAATCACAAGAGTAAATTTCGGAGTCGGACGCTATCGCTACAAGATGGACAAAGAGGCTGGACGAAATGATTTTCTAAAACTCGACATACTTATCCCGTGGGTATTCTGCGCACTCGATCTAAAAAAAGCCTCATCAATCGGACTCGCCGGAGAGCTTCCATTATTCCCTGAAGACGAAGAACTTTCGCTGCTTCCGGACCATCTTGCAAAACTTCTCGGGAAGATAATAGGCCCTGCCCCGAGAGCGACTGTGGCAAAACCCTGGCACTCCGAATACCACAGGCTTTTTGGGGAAAATTTGAAAGACTACGGGACTGGCGCAGATTTATAGTCTTAATTTCCGGAGAAGAGAAGGCTCCCGTCACTGCTTGTAATCGGAATTTTTCCTATATCCTGACCAGCAGCAGCGGATTTTCCATAAGGCCGCATGGAACCAAATTATATTTATCGCTCCACCCTTTGCCCTCGGATATGTACTGAGCCGGACCGGTCCACATCGGCCATTTTTCGGAATAATGCAACGGGCCGTGCGAGTTCCTTCTATGCCCCATAATTTCAATCCTTATTTCGTTGGAGCCGATTTGAACAACGCTGCTTATATCAACTTCGCCAGGTGCCCATGCCGTGATTCCTGCCTTTTCTCCGTTGACATATACCGCGACGGCGACGCCCCTGTAAGACGGTATCTTTACGAAGACTTTTTCTTTCGCGGACTTCGTAAGTTTTACAGTCGTGATGTAAGTCATATTTCCGGAATAGAACGGGAATCCCTGTTTTGTCCAATCACCCGTTTTGAGTTCTCTTACGGGAGTATTGACCGTTGGTTTATTCCCTGATATTTTTACAGAAAAGTCTCCCAGCAGATATATTATTTCGAGTCCGGGATGTTCTTCTGTAAAATCACATTCAAGAGATATTTCGTTAATCCCTTTCTTCAGAAGATTGCCTGAAAATGGGATAGTTTTCAACGAACGGTCACACCAGAATCCTGATGCAGAATCGGAACTCAGAGCGTTTCCATTAACCGCTATTTTGAAAGTCTCCGGTTTTTCAATTGCGAGAGATACCGTCCCCGATGGAACATTCTTTACTTCGAATTTATAAGAAAGGCCTATTGGAGTTTTTTTAGGATCATGATTTTTTACCCTGGCCCATGGCTGTACCATTCGCCCGCCCCGGCGCAGGGTTCCAAGAAAGTCTCTGACTTTGGAGTCTACTCTTAATATTTCATCAGGCTTTGTCCATTTTCCATTCGGTCCTATTCTGAGAGAGGGATAATCCAGCGCAAGAACATTCTGTTCAGAAGTACTTACCTGCCATGACTTTTTATTAATGGCGAGGGTACATTCCTTTTTAAATGAAGGTCTTGCGGAAAATGAAGAAACTTTTTTCTTTTTGGGGATGAGGAAAAGACGGCTTCCCAGTTCGTCGAATGACGTTTTAATTTTCACACAGCCCGAAGATGTCTTCGAGTCCGCACTATATATTTTCCCTGTGTCGGGGTCTAGTTCAAGGACAGAGCCGGCCGCATTCATAAAGATATTTACAAAAGCTTCGGGATAAACTTTTTTACGGTCTCTTACCATAGATGGTTCGGCCATTGCCGACGGCGGGTTTTTCATATGCCCGGTATTGCATATGAATAAATAGAAATTCTCTTTATCCTCTTTCAGGAGATAGAGGACACGAGAGAGTTCTTTGCCATCTGTGTCAGTAATTGAAAGAGTCCTGGCATTGCTTTCAACTGCTTTTACAATTGCCTTTTCGGAATATGGAATTATGGCGGTTTTATCCGCGAATTTTGCGGCGGCATCCGATTTTTCGCCATTGACAAATTCAGGCGCTTTTCCTGCAAAAGTGACTTTGCCTCCGGCATTTACGAATGTTTCCAGAAGAGCGAGAGTCGTCTTTCTGATTGTTTTCAGCGGCGGCACTAGAATTGTGGAATAGGAAGCTTTGTTTATGGTAAATTTTGCCTTGCCTCCTACTTTTTCAATTTTTGCGTGCCTTGATATTATATCCTCATCTCCGAAATCGAAATCAATATTTGCGCCGAGAAGGAAGTCACTTGTTCTGAAAAAATTGGTGTCCATTTCCGCTACTTCTTTATCTTCCCGCCAGCCTTTGGAAATAGTGCCCCACATGCTTTCTATGGGATGTATGACCAGAAGGTTCCTTACTTCAGAGCCCTTTGTCATAACGTAATTTATACGTGCAAAGTAATTTTCGACTTTCGAGTAGGATTCCCACCATGGGGACTGGTAGAATATGCTTGCCGGGTAATCGCGTTTGGCTTCTCCCTGCATCGTGTACCACGCGAGATGCTGACAGCGAAGGTTTATGCCGAGTGCGGCCTGCCAGTCTCCAAGTGCCTTGTGTCCGGCAAATGGGAAATCCCAGCCGGTACAACCGTATGTCTCGGTAAGCCGCCATTTCGCTCCGAACTGGTTTGCCGCGGAACTGACCTGCTTTGCGGTATTGTAAACTCTCCAGTGTTCGGTAAGAAGATCCATTCCGGGGGCCTGCATGTATTCATAAGATCTCATTGCGCTGCCGGCCATGCATGTCTGTGCCGAAAGCGTGTCTTCATGAAGAGCGTGCCCGGTATGGAGCATATTGTTTTTTGTGCACCACTCTCCGATCTGCCTTGCGAAGGCATCGGCAAAAAGGAATGTCACGCAGTCGAAGTAGTTCCAGCGAACTTTAGAAAAAGAGGAATCCTTTGTGTCGAGGAATATTTCGGGAAGGACATCTATTATGTCATAGCCGTAGCGTTTTTCAAATATTTCCGGAAGTTTCTTTGTCCAGGCATTTTTGATGATTTTTTCATCTTCATGGAAAGCGGCGATAAAGTTTGGTTCGTCAGTAAAGATACCGGGGACGGATTTGCCAAATTTAGAAGCGATTTTTTTTCTATAGGCCTCGTGGGTAACTTTTATGAATTCTTTTACTGCGTCATGGCTGAGAGTATCGAGATATGTCTGACCATTGTACCACGAGCTTTCGGCTTGCGTCTCTATATGAAATTCGAGCACTTTTTCTTTTGAGGATATTTTCTCGCCGGATTTTATTTTCCTGTAGTTTTTAATCTTTCCATTTTCCATTTCCGCTGCGAAAATGGCTATTGTTTCAGGCGATGCCGTGCCGTTTTCCTTCATCACTATCGAGCGCGCCCTGTAGTCGGGGTTTTTAGTTACGAGCCCGCCAGCGGCGCCGGAGGGCCATCTGTCCTCATCATAAAGCCATGCGTTCATACCGAGCTTTTCGGCCTCGTCGATGCAGGCTTTTATGCGGTCAAACCATTCGTCTGAAAGATATGCGGTATCAAGCCCTACCCTTGAGTGCATGAAAAAGCCGCCCAATCCCATCTGGTGCATTATTCTTATCTGGCGGCGAAGTTCGTCTTCTTCGAGTTTGCCGTTCCATGCCCAGAACGGGGCGCCTCTGTATGACGCTTCCGGATTCAGAAATTCGTTTTGTATAATTTTATCCATGGTTAAATCCTTTTGTTTTTATTTATTTTACATGAAAATGGCAATGATTCCTTGACTATTCGCTCATAAACTAGCATAATCTTGTCAAAAAGATATTTTATGAATGATTTTTATCCCAAGAGCAGCCTTCTTTCGGGAGCCGACGAGATTCTCAAGATCCACCGGATGAGTCCGCAATCACCCGCCGGACTCCATTCGCATGAATTCCATGAGCTAGTGCTTATCACTAGGGGAAGAGGGATTCATTTTACAGAAGAGGAGCGCTACCAGATAAGGGCAGGCGATATGTTTCTGATATGGCCCGGGCGGCCACACGGGTACGCGGAGACGGAGAAACTGGAGCTCATAAATATTCTCTATATGCCGGAACAACTCAATTTTCCGGATTTAGACCTTAAGTCCCAGTCGGGATACTATGCTTTTTTTGAGCTTGAGCCGAGACTCAGGCGCGAACATTCCTTCAAAAGCCGACTCAGGCTTTCTGAACTTGAACTTCTTGAGGCTGAAAATATTATATGGCAGATTGAAAGAGAGCTCGAAGGGAAAAAAGGCGCTTTCCATTATATGGCGGCGTCATTTTTTATGAGCTTTCGGGGAATGGTAGCCAGATGGTATTCGGGACAGAAATCGCTTCACTCAAGAAAACTCCTCGAACTCGCGTCTCTCATGAGTTTCATAAACAGAAATTTTGAAAAACCCCTCAGCATCGACATCTTGGCGTCAAAGGCCGGAATGTCGATAAGCACACTCAGCAGGACATTCCGGAGAGCCTTTGCTTATTCCCCGATGGAATATGTGATAAGAAAAAGAATAGCCCGCGCATGCGAACTTCTTTCCGCCAGTAATTTGACGATCTCCGAAATCGCTTCAAAAACAGGGTTTTCTGACAGTAATTTCTTTTCGCGTCAGTTCCGCAAGGTTAAGGGAATCAGTCCCCGCGAGTTCAGGAAATTCGGAGCCTGACGCCTCTTATAATATGCCTTTAAACAATGCTTCTTGCTTCTCAATGAGGTCGATAAGCAGTGTGCCCTGATGATTGATTGAATCGGCATATTGGGCTTTGACCTCATCAAAGAGCTTTTGGGCTTTTTCCGGCTGTTTATTTTTAAGATAGTAGATACCTATGTTTTTAGTTTGGGAGTCTTTTACACTTATTCAATCTCTCCAACTTTCGGGGCCAGGCGCGACCATAGCTCCTGGCAAAGATAGGAGAAGAGGATTCTTAGTTGCCTTCCAGAGTTTTAGTCCGAACCATAGCCCCGACAGTATAAGTGCAAGATACCCGAATATTGCAAATATTCCGTAACCTGCCGCTATCGTCAGGTAGTCATTAATAAGGGTTGCATAGGCTTCGTTAAGTGAAAGCGGCTGATGCCAGGCTGTATATAGCTTTCCGACAGAGTCAGCTCCAACACCGGAGAATAAATTATTCCAGATGACGGCAAGTCCGCCTTCCCATAAAAGTAGTCTGTTGCCGATAGAGCCATCCTCGGTAATACCGATAGATTTTATTCTGTCAACTCCATTAGCAGTAAGAAGGATGATGACAAGAAACGAGGCTAAAAATGAAAGAGTCCATTTCTTACGACTGAAAAACCAGACAAACAGAATCCCGGCAATCAGTGAAACATACCCCCCGCGCGAATAAGTCATTGAAAGCAAGACTTCCTGAAAGATAACAGCGCCGAAGAATCCCCATGCCAGGAATTTCTTTTTCTCAATAAAGAACAGAAAACCTCCAATGCAGAGTATTATCGTCATGACCCAAAAGGAAGCGCAGTGGTTTGGCGAATCAAACCACATCTGCATCCTCAAATTATTCATATATTGATAAATCAATGCATCCTCAATTTTTATAATTATTAATTGCTATTATTCTATTGTTCCAATTGTAGCCTTTTTTCTTTAAGAAGACTATTTATATATGGGAAGACTATTTCCCAAGCATTACAGGTAGGTGAAAATTCAGACTTAGGTAATTCATTATCATGACTTTTAATTTGAATTATTTCGTAATTTTTTGTAACATGGAGTACTCGGCCATTTTCAATATTAAAAATATAATTATAAGTAGTTACTAATTTGCCTCCAATTAAAAATTTTCCATTAAAATTCACTATATCTTTAAAAAAACTAACAAGAAAAAGTTCTCGGTGGTCATAGACTGCTAAATTATACGTAGAATTGATAGTATAATGCCGAGATATTAAACTTTCGTCATTTCTGTCCCAAATAATGCAAATCCAATTATGAACAGTTTTTTCCTTATTTCCGAAATACATAAAAACCATGTCTGCTCTTTTGTCTGGTATCCAATGCTGACAGAAAACAGTCCAATTAATGTTTTCTCCATTGCTTGAATAACACATAAACAAAAAAAGACTAACTATAGCAATTTGCCGTTTCATGCTATCTCCTTATTTTAATAACATAGATTCCTCTGCCGTATTCACATAGTACTCTATTTTTTTACTATAAAATAATCATATTTTTTTTATTAATGCAAATTATTATCGAACTTTTCTGATGTTTTTGTGACTCCAGATTCGGAGAAATTATATTTACAAAATGGACATTCTTTAATTATGTTTTCCATACTTTTAGGAAGAATAACAGTACTAACAGTCTTAGAATAACTAGGATCAAGCACAAGATAACTTAAATTTTTCCCACATCTAGGACAAGTAATATTCATTCTAATATCTAGATATGCCCACATAAAAAAAAAGAAACTAATAAGCATAAAAAACATCAGATAGGGACATATAGGAATTAACAAAAGCGCACTAAATAAAAAAAACAAAGCTATTACTTGGAGTATGTAAATTTTTTTGTGTAAATGGACATAGCAGTTAAATTAACGAGAAAGGAAAAAAGCTATGGCCATCAGCGAAAAGGTATTGG
>MHBG01000020.1 GCA_001804785.1 Lentisphaerae bacterium GWF2_45_14 | reverse complement strand
ACCCCTCAGAATCTTCTTTGCCTTGCATCCGTTCCGAAGAATAATTTCGGAGAGTCTGCCGTTTTTGTAGCGGAAGAGGACGGGAACATTGTTGGTGTTGTGGGCGTGAGTGCCTCGGCCAGGGGATTGGGTTCTTTCAATTTTGTCGGGGTGGATCCTGGTTCTTTTTCCAAAGGGATAGGAAACCTCCTCATGGAAACTGCCGAGAATTTCTGGAAAGAGAAGAATCAGAGAAAGGTAAGTACCTGTGTCTCTGCACATAATAAAAAGGCGCTTATCTATTATCTGAAACATGATTTTATCCCTGAGGGATACCAGAAAGATCATTTTTTTGAAGGCGTGGATGAAATAATACTAGGACGTTTCTTGAAGAAGTCTTAAATTAAATATTAAGGTTGAAAGATGAGAAAAGAAGGTAATGAATTCCTGATCGGCGATGTTCCGGTAAAGACCCTCGCGGCGAAATACGGGACTCCGCTTTATGTCTACGACGAACAGAAAATCAGAGCCAATTACAGAAAAGCTAAAAGCGCATTCGAAAAATACTATCCCGACTTTAGGTTTTTCTATGCGGTAAAGGCATGTAATAATCCGGCAATCGCAAGCATATTGAAGCAGGAAGGCGCGGGAATCGATGCTGCCAGCGTTAACGAAATCCTACTCGCCAAGAAAATAGGACTCGGCGGCAAAGATGTGATGTTCAGCGGCAATTTCCTTTCCGACGACGACATAAAGCAGGGCTTGGAAAGCGGAGTCATTTTCAACCTTGATGATATATCTCTTCTTCCGCGCGTCCTGAAATTCGGAGAACCCGAAATAATGTCGTTTAGAGTGAACCCTGGCTATGGCAGGAGCAATGTCGGCGAATTCGTGACCAATGCCGGACCAAACGCCAAGTTTGGTCTGCATCCCGACCAGACAATGGAGGCGTACCGTCTCGCCAAGGCCGCGGGAATCAAGCGCTTCGGCGCCCACATGATGCCCGGGTCCTGCATAACTGATCCCGAATATTTTTCATTTATAACCAAACTATTGATGGACATAATCGGAAAGGTCGGCCGCGAACTCAAAATAGATTTTGAATTTATCGATCTCGGCGGTGGACTCGGAATACCCTACAAGCCCGAAGAGGATGGCCTCGATATAGAAGCCGCCGCACGCCTGGTTGCGGAAACCTTCAAATCTAAAGTCAGCGAATTCGGACTCAAGCCCCCGCGGCTCATGATGGAACCTGCGCGATTTTTTGTGGGCAATGCTGCTTGGATAATCGGGAAGGTCCACTCCATAAAAAACTCATATAAAAAGATCGTCGGCACCGATGTTGGAATGAATACTCTTGCCAGACCCGCGATGTACGGGTCCTATCATCATATCTATGTCAATGGTAAAGAAGATGATAAGCGCGAAACACTCGGCCTCTGCGGCCAACTCTGCGAAAATACAGACTTCTGGGTAAAAGAGCGCGAACTTCCCTCAACAATAGCTGAGGGCGATCTCATAATCATCGAAAACGCGGGCGCTTACGGCTACGCCATGAGCTACCAGTACAATGGACGGCTCCGTCCAGCCGAGGCCCTCGTGAACGGAAAAGACCATTACCTGATAAGGGGAAGGGAAAACTTCGAGGACATGGTACGCCATACCGCAGTTCCCGGACATCTGGCAATATAAAATAAGCCTTTTGGTTTAGAAGCCTTTGAATTTTAAGTCGTTTGAGATATCTTATCTTGATTCGAGACTAATGAAAAATTTTATTATGTATATTTAAAGAAAGAGGTTATTGATGCTGCACCGGAAATTGGCCAGATTTTTTTCCAGTGACTTAGGTATTGATCTGGGTACCGCCAACTGCCTTGTTTTCGTTAGAGACAAGGGAATAGTCTTGTCCGAACCTTCCGTCGTGGCCATATCTGAAATTACTAAGGAAGTCCTTGCCGTCGGCGCCGAGGCCAAAAGAATGCTTGGCAGGACCCCGGGCAATATCAGGGCAATACGTCCGATGAAAGACGGCGTTATCGCCGACTTCAATATTACAGAGCAAATGCTCAGGTATTTTATTCAGAAAGCTCGTGAAAAGGTCGGCGGACGCAGAAGGTTCCTGCCGCCACGTGTCCTTATCGCCGTTCCGTCAGGCATAACCGAAGTTGAGACCAGAGCCGTGCAGGATAGTGCCCTCAGGGCCGGTGCGGACGAAATATTTCTCATTGAGGAGCCGATGGCCGCCGCAATAGGCGTGGGCCTTCCAGTCTCTGAACCGTCAGGCAGCATGATTGTCGATATCGGCGGCGGCACGACCGAAGTCGCCGTTATTTCTCTTTCCGGCATCGTTGAGGCCAGGAGCATCAGAGTCGGCGGTGATGAAATGGATGCCGCGATTTGCCAGCACATGAAAAGGGTCTATAACCTCATGATAGGTGAAAGAACCTCTGAAATAATAAAGATTCAGATCGGCAGCGCATACCCAGAAGAAGATGAAAAAAGTATTGACGTTAAAGGCCGCGACCTCGTTTCCGGTCTCCCAAAAACTATAAATATTTCCGCAACCGAAATAAGGACCGCACTCCAGGAACCGGTAACAAGCATCGTGGAAGCCGTAAGAGGTACCCTCGAAAGATGCCCCCCGGAACTCGCAGCCGACCTTATTGACAGGGGCATAATGCTAGCCGGCGGCGGCGGACTTCTTAGAGGACTCGATAAGCTTATTTCCGAAGAAACAGGGCTTCCTGTATTTGTTGCGGACGATCCATTGAAGGCCGTCGCGAATGGTACCGGTGTCGTGCTTCAGGAAATCGACAATATGTCCAGAGTACTTTCCCCATCCCGGCGCTGAGTGCGCCTTGGGCAGGACGCTGTTTATCCGCCCATTTTCTTCGCGGAAAACGCAAAGGGTTAGAATTTCTTGAGCAGTCTGTCGCGTGCGTCCCGGAAGAGGCGAAAACCAAAAGAGTCACCGAATGAGTCAAGAAAAACAATCACCAGCGGGAAAAGCAGCAGCGACAGGAATATGCCGAAAGAAAGCCTGAAAAAGGCGCTGAAAAGGTTTTGCCAGTCGAGCCCATGTCTATAGAGTATTATTATGCAGGGCGGGGCCGTATAGATGAACCCCGTCACAATGGCGGGAATTAAATTCATAAGAAGTTTTTTCGAATCTTCCCTCAGTATCCAGAATATGGAAAGAGCGCTCGATATGGAAAGCAGAAGAGTACTTAAGGGAAAAATCCTTCCGTAAACGGCATCCAGAGCCACCCCAGCGGCAATTGCACAGAAGAGTCCGGCCCGCCATCCACATGCTATCGAAAAATAAAAGACCACAGGCAAAGCAGTCGGCGCGATAATGCCAATCCCTCCAAAGAGGAACTCCAGCAGCACCGCACTGAAAAGGGTCAGAAAAATAAAAAAGAAAATAGCCATGTTTTTACTTTTGTCCCTTGACCATTACCATAACAAAGTCAAGTTCCCCAAAGTTTACGGGTGAAACAATAAATATCTCTTTGTAAAGATTGTCCTTGATTTTTATGTCAGAATCATCGCGGATGCGGCCTACGAAAAAAGCGGCGGGAACCGAATCCGAAAATCCAGACGTAAAAACAGGTTCGCCCTTTTTGTAAGAAATATCTTTCGGAAGATATGATATTTTCAGAAAATACTCCTTCCCCTTCCGCAAGCCGCCATTAACAATACCCGCAGAAGAACTTTCGGGAAGCCGGACGCTGAGCTTACAGTTTTCATCCACGATGCTGGAAACAATGGCGCTTCGCGATGAGGCAGTTTTTATGCGCCCGACAACGGAAAGAGTTGCCGCTTCAGAAAATCCATTGTCTCCGGAAAGAACGGGGGCCAGAACGAGCGCGCCGGGAATGAGACCGTCATCAGAACCTTTGTCGATGACGAATGTTTCATCCCATGAAATCGGGTCGCGCGTCATAATCCCGGCCTGTACCGGCGTGAAGCCTGTTCTTCCCTGAATCCTCAACATGGTTCTCAGCTGCCGGTTTTCATTTTCAAATATACTCGCGTCTGCGGCCTTCGCCGCAAGCTTGAGGTTGGTCGCTTTCAGTTTTTCTATATCGGCAACTAGGTTTATCTTGCTTTTAAGGTAGAGTCCGCCCTTATTGACTTTCAATTCCACTTCCGTTGGTGTTTTCAGGTATGGGAATAGGAAATCCATAGAGAATCTGGAAACGGATTCCCTGAGCGGCCTCACCGCGAAAACAATAACAACGGACAAGCCCAGGGTGACGAGGGTTAACGTTTTTAATATACCGGAATATTCATAACGCATCAGTTTATTTCCCGAACTTTGTTTCAGTGTCGTCAAGAAATTGATTTAGGCCGGGACGTATATTTTTTTCCGTATCATCCAGCTTTTTCATTATTCCCGAATAACGTTCCATTCTTGCACCCAACTGCATATCAGTCTCAAGTTCCGCAGTCCATCGCTCCAGTTTTTTCATGGATTCGAGCTGTGACGCAAATTCCGACTTAGCCGTTTCTGTCGATTTGGAAAACTCCTCCGGTGAAATCTCTCCCATGGAAAAGCGGAAAATGGCTTCCCGCTGGCTGCTCAGTGGTTGGCGAAGCGACGGTTCGATAAATTGGGCGGCCTGCAGTGTCGCGGCCTTAAGCTCCATGAAAATAGCTTCTTTTTGCTTCGCGTCCTTTATGTTGCCGATTATTGGAGCAATTGCTGTAATATCACAGGTTTTTCCGTCTGGAAGGTTCACTTTCTGCACAGCTTTAAAAAATCTTTCAGACATTTCCGTGTCTGCGGGCATAAAATAGTTCACCGAGTGTTTGAGAAGTTTGGATTTGAACCAGCTATCGAGTTTTTCTTTATCGGTCATTTCTGAATTTTTCTTGTCCTGGTTCCTAAGCTCCTCTGTCAGTATCGACTGTTTGAATGAGGAGCTAAAGGCCGTCCAGTCATTATCCACATCAGCTTTCGAGTAGAGTATCGCCATTTCAAGAAAGGGATTTTCGCTTCCGTATTTCAGTGATGAAAGTTCTCTAAAAAGGATTTCACTGGACTCCCTAAACAATGTATTGCCCGCGGCATTATAGTATTCAGGCGGCATGGACAGCAGAACTGAGAGTTGAAGATTTCTGCCCCGACACAGAAAATTATGCAAATCGGGATATATCCTGAAAGCAGAGAGTACCGGATTCGCCATGCGTGAAAGAATGATTTCGGTCATTCCCGCGGAAAGCCAGTATGGAACCGCTATTTTTTGAGACGGTGTTCTTCCGCCTTCTGCAAGGATGAGCGCGGCAATCAGTTTGTTCATGAGTCTATTGTCTTCTCCGAGCCTTCCTGCTGAGTCGAGCGGCAAATACACATTCACATATTTCGCCATCGGAATCACTAGAATACCATCTCCGGCTTTTTCCGAAAAAAGAATTCTCATCCGCAGGGCCTTCGAGCCGGATGCTGTTCTGGATGTGGAGAAAAGCTTCTTCACCTGGCGTCTAAGCTGGGAGAAAAACTCTGTGACATAAATCCTTTCGGGCCCGTTAAGTCTCGAAACATCAACCTCAAGCGAGTCACTTGTCCGGACAAAATGAGGTTTCCGTTCCTCACCGGCGAGAAGCGGAGCAAGCAACAGCACCCCAAAAAATATTATAATAGACCGCAGCATTCTGTAAACCTTTTTCGTTCAAAGAATCAAGATACAGGCTTCCCGTAAAATTTCAAAAAAAACTTACGGCCTTTTATTATGCGCATTGAACTCAATGGCCTTCATTATCAGTCCTGCTCTTGACTTGTCCACAGTCTCCAGCGCTTTTTTGAAGGAGGAATCGGCGTCAGCCTTTCGGCCTTGAAGCATGTATGAAACGCCAAGATTATAGTAATAGATAGTTTTCCCGCGAGGGTCTGCCGGTATGCTCATGGCAAGAAGTGTTTTTTCTGCGAGGTCAGGCCGTACCATAGTATTGTAGAGAACCGCCAGATTGACCGTGCATTTCGGATCGCCGGGATTCTCCTTCAGGTGTGAATGCAGGACAGCTTCCGCCTCAGGGTATTTTCCCTTTCTTGAAAGTTCGGCGGCAAGGCAAATTACCACACTGCGGCTGCCGGGATTAAGCTCATACGCACGCCAGAAACAGAGCTCTGCCTCATTCATATTCACTCTTCGCGCCAAAACAGCCTGACCATATACCGTGAAATCCTCGCTCCGCAATGGAATGCTCCGGGGAATAGACCACCACAGAACAAATATGTAAAGAAGTACAAGTGCGCCGGGTCCGAGCCACGATTGCCTCCTTGCCGTTCTGAGGCAGTTTAGAAAATATATTATGAAATATGCGGCCCCGGCACAGAAAATGGGCAACAGCACAATCCTGTAACGGGCAAGCGGCACAAATGCCAGAATCGGAAGACCGTATGAAAAAAGATATACAAAGTAAAGGCCCTCCTTGCGTTGAAGGCGGTGCCTGAACAGCATGATGATAAGGCCGCAAAGACCAAGCGGTAGAAGCAGCAGCGGCCCGGGCAGATATTCCCCCAGCGGAAATTTCCCCTTCACGAAATAATAATTCATGTTGTTGCTTATCTCAAAGGCCCCGAAAAGGTCCCTCAGCTTCATTGGATATTTCACAAAAAAATAAGGCTTTTTAATGGAATTTTCTATCGTGCTAAGGGTCGTTGGTGAAAGCTCGCTACCCTTTTCAATGTAGTATGAGGCAGCACCCAGAAAAGGAGATGGGCCATCCTTTAGATAAATCCCTGAGAAAACTGCAATTACCGGCACTGCGCCGACAAGATAAAAAGAAAGCACAAGCAACGCGCGGCGACGGCTCAATACACCGGCTTTGAACTTTTTTAAAATAAAGATGCCGAAGAGTAGCGAAAGCATTACTCCCGCAAGTATCCCGGAAACTCTCAGAAGTGAGGGCATAAAGGCAAATACACCCGCAAAAAAGGCCGCAAAAACACTGAAATTCCTGCTCCTGGCCTTTAGGATAACGGCAAAACCGGAACAAGCTAGCAAGAGATACAACGTTTCTTTTAAGATCTGTGTCTCATATATGAGTTCCGGAAGATAAAGCCCCGCCGCACATCCGGCAATTATCGCACCCGGCCTGCTTCCGCTTATTTTGAGTACGATATACGCAATAAGCAGCGTTGTAAGGCAACCGCAAAGGAATTGGAGGACCACTATGAATTCAACTTGATGTGTTTCGCCGTTAAGATAGTAGCTCAAAGCGACTATCGAATTGTAAATATTGAAGGTATTAAGTCCTTTGTAAAATGCTTCCCCCATGTCGAGCAGCCCCTTCATGTCCAGGCCATCAACAGTATGATAATAACGAAGCGGGCTATTCATCCATTCATATGATATAAGGACACGGGCCGCCGCCGCCGCGAGAAGCGGAAAAAGGAAGACCGGAAGCACGTTGCCTTTCCGTGGGAAAAAAATCATCGTTCGCCAGCTTTTTTCTTTGTTCCGCCCTCGGGATAAAAACTTTCGAGCACTTTATCAGGTTCGGCGCCAAGCTCTTTGGCCTTCTTATACCACTTAGCTCCCTCATTAAGACGAGTTTTGAAGGTAAAGGTATAGAGTCTGGCAAGGTCAAACGCAATCTCCGGACTCTTGGGGTCCGTTTTGAATGCCTTAAGTAACATCTGTTCGGCGGCTTCTCTTTTGCCGAGCCTCAAGCATATAAGTCCCTGATAGCGTTGAATTGACGCATTGCCTGGCTCAATAAGCACAGCGGTATTCAATAGTTGAAGAGCTTTTTCATGTTTGCCTTGTTCGAAAAAGATTATTCCGAGAGCTGTCAGTGCGTGCGGTTCGTCCGGAAAGTCCTTTAGTATTTTTTCATAAAGTTCCATGGCTTTGCCATGGCGTTTCAATTTCTCGCGTGATATTTCGGCTTCCTTGAGACGCGGCTTGAGATTATCCTTTGTAAAAACAGAGGCTTTGCTATAGCTCCATACGGCAAGGCGCCAGTTTTTTTCTTTTTCGGCATTTTCCCCGACCGTCATAAGGAGGTCGAAAGTTCCGGAATCGGCCTTCTTCTTTTCAACCTCGGGAATTGCCGTGAAAGCGGGGGGCGGCTCCACGGGTTCGGGATTTGCCGCACCATATAGCATTACGGGGGGGGCTTTGATAAAAAAAGTTTTCTTTCCTCTCTTTATAATTATAAGGCGGCCCTGCTCCTTCTTGCCCGCGGAATTTACAGAATAGAGTAGTTCAAGCTCGGGAACGGGTTTTTCTTTAAGCTCAAGGGCCTTTCGGTAATATTTCATGCCCTCTTCCCACTTTTCCTTTTTCTCAGAATATATTCGGGCAAGCCCCATTGCCGCTTTGCCGCATGCGGGGTCAAGTTCAAGGGCCCTTTTATAATTGAGCTCGGCAGCTGGCACTTTTCCCATTTCGAGACAGATATCTGCAAAAAGCAGATGGTTTGCGGAGTTGTTTTTGCTCAGGGGAAGTAGCCGTTCGGCGGCCTTTGCTGCCTCTTCCAACTCCCCTAGCTTGAATGAACTTTCGGCATAAGTGTGGATAACCTCGATATCCGAGCTTTTCATTTTCATAGCCTGCCTGGAAGATTCCGAGGCAAACGAGTAGTCTTTTAATTTTAATGCGCTCCGTGCCGCATTTTTCAATGCCTTGAAATTGTCAGGGTCTGCCTGAATGGCCTTTTTGTAATGCCAGAGAGCTGATTCAATATCGTTTTGCCGCTCTGAGTCCAGACCTGATTTTATCAGGAATGCGGCTTTTTCTTTCGCCTCATTCGGAGAGTCGACCGCGGCGCGTCTGACGCCAAGCTTGTCGTCTGCCAGCAAGCTTCCGCCCGGAAGAGCCTCTTTTTTTTCTTCGGGGGCCGACTTTTCGCTCCCTGCATTTTTCAGTCCTGGCGCGACTTGTTTTTTCATTTCGTCAATTTTACGCTGGAGGCTTCTGTTGGATTCTCTGGCGCGTTTAAGTTCTTCGATCAGTGCGGACATGGCCTTGTCTTTCTGGAGCAGCTCGGAGCGGTTTATAGTATTTGTCCTAGCCTCGGCGAGTTCTTTTTCGAGTCTGGCGTTTGCCATCTTAAGCTCGGACAACGATTCAGAAAGTTCCTGTTTTTTCTTTGAATCCAGTGTTGAGGCCGATGAAATATCTTTCTTGATCTTGTCCAGGTTTTTCATTATGTTCAGTACTTCTTTTTCCTTTTCCTGAATATTCTTTCTGGCGGAGTCAAGAGATTCATTAAGTGCTTTTTCGCGTGTGGCGGCGGCGGCTTTTTCCTCTTGAAGTTCGGAGGAAAATGTCTGAATCTTTGAATTAAGCCCGGCATTTTTCTTTTCGAGGAGCGACTTTGCATCCAGAGTTGATTTGAACTCCTCTTCCCGTGTGGTGAGAGTTTTTTGGAGCACGTCTATTTTTTCATTAAGGGACGAGATTTGCCCTTTAAGTTCTTCATTCTCTTTGTCGGGAACGACTGCCCCTGTCAGGTTTGCCGTATTGCGCGCTTCAATTTTGCTTCTTTGGTCATTATACTTTTCCGCGAGCAGATTGAGTTTCGACCCATATTCTTTATTCTCATTTTCCAGCGCGCTCATTTTCTGATTATTTTCCAAGACAAGGCGGTTTTTCTTTTCCAGTTCGGACCGGTAGCTCTCTGTTGCATCCTTCAGTTTTTTTCTTTCTGCTTCAACGGTTGCGAGCAGATTGTTTATCCTTGAAAAATCAGTTTTTTTCTTTTCGAGCTCGGCCGCCGCAGAGTTTTTCTCATTAAAAAGACTATCCAGTTTTTTCTTGAGGTCTGCGTTGTCGTTCTTAAGTTTATCGTTTTCGGCGCTTAATTGAGCAGAGATTGTGTCGGCTCCCGGACTGGAACGGAGCTTTTTGATATTTGAGTCAAGTTTGGCTATAACGGAAGAAAGCTCTTTATTTTTCGCGATGATTTTCTGGTATTCCTTGTCAAGCTTTATAAGGTCTTCGGCCGACTTTTCGGCGCTTTTTTGCATTTCACCGAATTTTTTTTCAGAATTGGCAATGCCCGCCTTCAGTTGTTCAATTTCGGCTACGGTGTTTTTCTGGCTTTCAATCAGGAGAGTTCTTTCGGCCGCCGCCTTTCCAAAGCGCTCCTTATATTGGGCAGCCTCCTTTCCTAGAGAATCGCACAAGGTGGAGAGTTTTTCATATTTTTGTTTTTCAGCGGCAAGCATTTTAGCCGCGCCGTCATCTTTAGAAGAAGGATTTTCCTGCTTATTTTTGAGTGCCTCCACGGTTGCGTTGAGAAACGCGTATTTCTGCTCAATCTCATTTTTTTCCTTGAAGAGTCCCTCCAGTTGCATTGCGGATTTGCGTGCCTGCTCTGAGCGACGTTTTTCCAGTTCGATCTCTTTCCGTGCGTCTTCAACTTCTACAACGCTGGCGAAGAGCTTCTCTTTATATTTCTGAAGCTCGGCGTTTGAAGCTTCAAGTTCTTTTTTTAGGCGTATAAGGACAACCTGACTACTTGTTTGGGAAGAATTTTCTACGGAACCTGTCTGAACGGGGGCGTTGGATTTTTTCCTGATTTCCGCGGGTTGCGTCAGATATTTGTCGATACTGTCTATTTTTTTTGTGCACATAAGCACCCTGGAATCAATTATTCTGCGGCTCCACTGAGGTCTTTCCTCTTTAACTTTATTGAAGCAGTTCAGAGCCTCCTTGAAGCGGGTAAGAGCCTCTTCATATTTTCCCGCGAGCATGAGGGATTCACCTCTTTCATAAACATCGCATCCCTTTTTCCATGTTTTCCAAGAATCAAGCGAATCGGACGCTGCCGACGCGTGGGCACAGAGGATAAAGACAAGCAGCGCGGAGAAAAGCATCTTCATATAATTCATTGTTCAAGACCCCTAGGTTTTATAAAAAAGCCGAATTGTAATCTATTCCCTCAAACGTAAAATAAAACCGTTTCAGTCTTTCGCAAATGCCGCAAACATGCTTTTGACGGAACTTTTTATATTTACGGTCATAATTATGAAGCCGTCATCATCATAAGTCTTGTCCAGCACTTTTGCCTTGTGATGAAGCAATGCGGCTATGTCATGCCTTTCCGGAGGGATGCGCAGCCTCATTATCTCTGAATCGACGGCGACTTTTCGGGAAAGGATTTCGAGTAGTTTATCAAGGCCCTCTCCCGTTTTGACGGAGATCAATACATGTTCTTTCACCAGCGGCTTGAGCGAGGCCACGCGCACGGGATCGCGTCCCAAGTCTACCTTGTTAAATAGAACGACTGATTCCTTGTCTTCCGCCCCGAGTTCACGCAAGACAGAAAACGTGGTTTGAAGATAATCCTCAGCAAAAGGGCTGGAAAGATCAACTACAATGAGGAGAAAATCGGCGAGGACAGCTTCCTCAAGGGTCGACTTGAATGCTTCTACGAGGTTATGCGGTAACTTTCTTATGAAACCGACAGTGTCAGTTAACAGGAGTTCTCTGGAGTCTGGCAGTAACAACTTCCTTGTCGTCGGGTCGAGAGTCGCGAAAAGTTTATCCTCGACGAAGACACCGGAACCGGTCAGCGCATTGAGGAGTGATGATTTCCCTGCGTTCGTATATCCCACAATGGCGGCATGCGGAATCCCGCTTCGTTCCCTTTTTTTGCGCTGAGTCTTCCTCTGCTCCTTGACATCGGCAAGCTCTTTCTGAAGCTGCGAAATCTTCTGTTTCAGAATCCGGCGGTCAATTTCTATTTGCTGTTCACCCTCGCCTTTGTTGCCGAGCGCACCGCCGCGCTGTCTTGAGAGATGAGTCCAGGCGCGGGTAAGGCGCGGGAGCATGTACTGGAAACGTGCAAGATCAATCTGGAGAACGGCTTCCTTTGTCGATGCGCGTGAAGCAAAAATATCGATTATGACTTCCTGGCGGTCTATGACGCATACTTTTGTGAGCTCTGTGAGATTTTTTTGCTGGGAGGGGGAAAGTTCGCAGTCGAAGACAAGGCAGTCGGCGTTCTTTTCTTTTACAATATCGAGAATTTCAGAGGCCTTTCCATCGCCAACCAGATATTTCGGGCTGTTCCGGCGGAGTTTTACCATTATCTTGTCAATGGTCGGAATACCTAGAGTATTAGTAAGTTCGCCAAGTTCCTCCAGATGCTCTTCCGCTTCGGACAGTTCTGCGCCCGGCTCCTGAATTCCGACGAGCAGAGCCCGTTCGACGGCTCGGCTGTTGTCTTTCTCCGTATCAATCATCAGCTTTATCTAGCCTTTAACGTGGGTTAAGGTCTCGGTTATAATCCATGTCAAACCACATTGCAAAGAGGAGAAACTGCAAAGACATTACTACGGCAAAGCCTGTTCCCAGCGCGTTGATAGGCGAAATATTGTACCCTGCAAAAAACAGATATACTATCCGTATCGCGAGCGGAATGGCGAAGAGACTGAGCACAAAGCTCATAAAATAAAAGAATATCAACGGGTGAAAGTCACGTATTATATACTTTCGGAGCATCCGTCGCAGGAAGAGGCGTATCATTAACATAAGAAGCGACGGAATGGTACGATGAATCATCATCTTGCTACGTTCGCCGACCCCGTAAAGCGGATTGATGGGTATATCCATCACCCTCATATTGAAAATATTCAAAGTTACCAGGAAATCGTTCGGCATTCCGTAGCGGGGAAATATGTCCTCCAAGGGGAGGAGCTTCAACGCTTTCCGGTTAATCGCTGTGTAGCCCGTCTGAGAATCGGTAACGTGCCAGTAGCCGCTGGCGACTTTCGTCATCAGCGTAAGTGTTGTGTTTCCAAAATAGCGGACTGGCGGAATTTTTTTCCAGGCTTCGCCGGAAATAAGGCGGTTGCCTTTTGCGTAATCAGCCCTGTCCTCCACAACCGGATCCAGCAGATTGGGAAGGTCCTCCGGATCCATCTGGGCATCTCCGGCCATTACCACCGCAACGTCAATCTTGTTCTTGCGGCACCATATATAACCAGTTGATATCGAAGCTCCTACGCCACTGTTTGTTTCGTGGCAGATAAGCTCTATTTTTTCAGGAAACTTCTCTTTGTAGCCTTTGACTATCTCAACCGTTTTGTCAGAACTTTTATCATCAACAATAATTATTTTATCCACAAAATCCGGCATGGTATCAATAACAATGCTTATCTGAGTTTCCTCATTGTAGCATGGTACCACGGCACCGATCGTTTTATTTTTATACATTTTAACTTTCTATTGTAATGTTAACAAAAACGTTCATAAGTTACCACGGTACCACACAATATCAAGTATACAATGGTTCGAAGGAGGCTGAGTCAAATTTTTCCCCTTCCCGCGAAATTTCCTCTAGTTAAGCACTTTTATGTCATTTATAAAGATTTTTGTGCCGGAGCCGGGTTTTGATTTGACTTCGATCAGCCAGCCGGACTGTTCGACAAGCCTCTTTACTATGGCAAGGCCCATGCCGCAGCCGCCTACCCGCCTGCTGGTGTAGGGCTTGAATATATGCGGGAGAATCTCTGGGGAAATTCCGCCGCCGGTATCGGTTACGGCAAGCCTCGCGGAACCACGCGATGTCTCGCGGAGGATTATTTTCGTCTCGCCGCCCGCAGCCGATGATTTTAGGCTGTTAAGAAGAAGGTTCAGGAGAATCTGGGAAAGCATCTCCTTGTCGGCAAAAATGGTGATGTCGTCGGCTTCCACAGAGAGTTTCACATTTTCACTGCGGAAATCATCCGAGACAAGCATCTTCATGTGCTCAAGAAAATCAATCGCCTTGACATCGGCAGGCTCAGGGCTGCGCTGCCGCGCGTAACTTAGAAAATCGCCCAACCTCGCGGTCGTGACATCGGCCTGTTCCATTATCTCTTTCGCCTTTTCCCGTGCCGGCTCCAAGTTCCGTGCGTTGTCCGCTATCTGCTGGGCAAGTCCGCGTATCACTCCGAGCGGGTTTTTTGTTTCGTGCGCAAGCCCGGCGGCGGCAAGACTGAGTTCCTCGGCCTGTTCTTTCTTCGTTTCTATTTCCTTCAGCCGTAGCATGAGCTTTCGGTTTCTCATTGATATAGACCACGTTATGAATAGTATTATTATAACTCCCGCCCCTAGTACGGCAACTGTCTGCACCAGTCCCTCCCTGTATGCGGCTTCGCTTCCGGAATCGGATGCGTCGAGTACGAAGTAAAGAAGAAACGGAGCCTTGTAGACGATAGTAGTTCCCTTGTTACCAAGAAAGCCGTCCTTCGTTCTACAGACGATTTCGGATGGGCTGTTTACGGTATCCCAGACAATCATTTTCCCTTTTCTGACAATCTGTCCCTGTGGCGAATCTTCGGAAAGAGGCAGCTCATTTTGGGAATAAACGGAGACCGGTGTCCCTGAATCGTTTTTTATAGTGATCTGTGATATCCCGCTTAACTCAATAAAATTCTTGAGATTAGCCGAGAGGCGCGCCGACTCGGCCTTTCCATTTTCGGAGCTTATGAGAAGCGCCGCTTTCAGAATACCCCGAAGTTCGCCTGCATTTTTTCTCTGCTGAACGATTTCATCCGAATACGAATAGAGAAACTCGTAAGTTACCCAAAGCCCGAGAAAAACTATCAGGCATAAACTTACGGTTAATGGAAGAAGATATCTTCTTTCGTTGCTCATGGTGAAAAAATACACATAAACTCGGGTAAAAGCAAAGACGCAATCTCCGACAACTGCGCAAAATATGCGCGCAATATGGAAGCCGCGCAATATGTGCATGGGCGGCTTTATCTGTAAGTGGTTCATTTCTAAAATCTTAACTATTATGGCACGCCAAATGCTAATAATAAACACAGAATAAAACAGCAAGGATTGCCTTATGGAATTTCAAATACAGAGTGGAACCAGTGTTTCAGCCGAGAACAATATCGGGCTTGTCTATAAAATAGCATACGAACTCAAGCGCCTGCCGCTTCCACAGGAAGACCTCGTCTCCGAAGGCTGCATGGGCCTTATGAAGGCGGCGGATAAGTATAACCCGGCACGTGGAACAACCTTCTCAAGCTATGCCGCCTGCTGGATAAAGCAGTCAATGTACAGGGCCGCCGAAAAATACGGCTCCGAAATCAGGGTGCCGTCGTGGACGCTTTCCAGAATTCGGCACGCAAGAAAGCTCAAGGCGACAGAGAAACACGAACACAACGCGAAAAGCATGACAGATAGTGAAATAGAAAAATATCTGAACATCGGTGAAAACTCGCGCACGATCTCCATTTATGAGAAGACAGGCAACGACGGAACAATTCTTGAATCGCTGAAAAGCGGAAGAGAAAATCTTCCCGATTTTGAACTCGCTATGAACGAACGCTCCGCCATCATAATGGGCAGTCTCGAACGGCTTGACGAGCGGGAAAAAGCTATCATCAAAATGTACTTCGGCCTTTCTTCTGAAAAAGCCCTAACCCATCTGGAAATCAGCAAAGCGCTCGGGATTTCTCGTGAACGCGTACGACAGCTCCAGCACGAAGCCATCATCAAAATGAGAACCGACCTGAAAAACGTCAAAGATATCTTCTCCGACTGATTTTCCGCCGCTATTCCGGCCTAGGTGTACATCGCATTAAAGACAAGAGGAATAGCTAATATTTATTTGTTAAATTTGAAAATATCTATACCATAGACCTTAGCTCATTCCCTCATTTTCAATACGTTGTTCCAAGCAGTATAATCATTCAGTTCAGTTTTGATTTGGTCATCCGATTGCGATATTCTCGAGGGCACGCTCCGTAATATTTCCGAAAACGTGTTGAGAAATAAAAGGGGTCAGGAATCCCCACCTCTTCAGCTATTTGAGCAATGGACATGGAAGTGCCTTCCAGAAGATGCATGGAGTGGCGCAGGATTGCCGATTCGCGGTATTGTTGCGGGGAGAGTCCAGTCGCCTGTTTGAATTTTGTATACAATGATGCCCGCGATATTCCGCATTTTTTTGCAATTTTATCTATGCTTTCCTTATTTTTCTGCAGTAATTTCTGTACAATTTGGATGTGCTGAATGTCTTCAAACTTTCGGCTTAGAAGATGGTTATACCCTCTGGCGAGGGTTGTCTCCAGTAAAGAACATGCCAGCATAAACCATCCGGTTAAATGATGTTTTTCCAGTAGATGAGCTTCCTGCAGCTCTTTTTTTACAGATTTAGATACAGTTTCTTCAAGATGAATACAGGCAAGGCCTGGAATTTTTCCCGGCCAGTCCAGTAACGGCATCACATGCGGACGCGGCACGAAATGAAACCAGAACATCGCGGCATTCGACGTTTGAAAGGAATGCCTGAATCTCGGGTGCATCAGAATCAGGTCACCGGACTTCGCATTTAATGTATCCTGACCGATGGAAATATTACACGATCCGGAATAAATAAATAGAAGACCGTAAGAATCAGTCAAGCGCTGAGTCCAGATATTATGACCATTAATATGGACGGTATGTCCACTTATAAAATCTTTTTCTTCGACTCTTTTAATCATGTTTATATTTTAGACAATATTAAAGGTTTATTGGACTTTAAAACATTCTAATCTCCGCCTTGTTCTATTATAATATATTCAAACTCAGAATTCAAATTACAGGATTGGAAAAAGTGATGCAGAATACAAAATACAAAAACAAAGTCTTGAAGGGTGTAAGGTCCCATATTGATGGGCATGTTTCCGAAATTATGGAACGTTTCTTTTTTGAACGGATAAATTCGCCGGAAGCGCGAAACGTGATTTATCGGGAAGCGGAGGATGCGTTCAAAAATCAATTGGACGATGCTTCTGGAGTTCACGGAATCTGGCAGGGAGAATTCTGGGGCAAGTGGATAATCGGGGCAGTTCAGGTCTCTGAGTATTCCCAAAATGAAGAACTGCGTGAATTTATCCATAATGCGGCGTTGAAGCTAATTACATATCAGAAGCCGGATGGATATCTTGGAACCTACAGAGATTCCCTGATGGTTTTTCCTGCAGACCGGGAAAAAACTGAAGCCATACTGGGCACGCCTTCCAATTGGAACTGGAATATATGGTGCCGCAAATACACACTCTGGGGGTTGTTGGAGGCTTGGCGTGTTACAAGTGATTCAGAGATTCTGCAGGCTGCTGTCCGTCTCGCGGATCATCTAATCAAGCAACTGCATGATAATCATATTCGACTTGCCGATACAGGCACTTTCGCCGGACTCCCCAGTTGTTCAATCCTGAAGCCCATTATAATGCTTTATGAGGCGACAGGGAACAGTTCTTATTTGAAATTTGCGCAGGAAATTGCCGGAGATTGGATGCGCGAGGATGAAAAAATCCCAAATATCATCGCCAATGCGCTGAAAGGCATCCCTGTGCATGAATGGTATCCGGATACTCCGCAATGGGCAAAAGTATACGAGATGTTGTCTTGTTTCGAAGGCATTCTGGCCCTGTATAAAATAACTGCGGATGAGAAATTGCTGGAAGCTTGCGTGAAATTCCATGCTATGCTCAGGAAAAACGAGTTTAATGTATTGTTCAGCGTGGGATTCAATGACATTTTTGCACATGCTTCCGAACAGTTGAACGCAATCTCGGAGGTATGCGATATAATTCACTGGATGCGCTTCTGCTATGAACTCTTTTCGCTGACGGGAAACAAATCCTATATGGATGATTTTGAGCTGGCGTTTTACAATCCGTTTCTGGCAGGTGTTTACCGTGACGGAAAATGGGGGTCCAGGGGCGTGCGTGGATGCGGACATCATCTAACTGCTCTAGAACAGGCGAAATTCACTCATAACCATTGCTGCGTAAATAATATTCCGCGCGGCTTCATGGATATGAGCCAGGCAATGACGATGTTTTCCGAAGACGCCATCTATATCAATTTATATGTAGAATTCAACTCTGATTTCACGATAAATGCGGGCCGGATAAATCTTTCCGTATCTGGAGACTATCTGTCTACCGGTTTTGCCAAGCTCACATTCCGTGCGGAACTGCAACATCCTGTTAAATTAAAACTCCGGATTCCTGGATGGGCAACGTCAAGTTCACTCACGACTGCCGGAAAACGTTTTGACGGAAACAACGCTGATTGGTTTGAGATTATGCTTGACTCAGGACACACGGAAATGCAGCTTCAATTCGATAGGAAACTGGAGATACGAGAACATATTTCCCCTGCACGGATTTCCGACTGGTACCTGATACGCTGGAAATCCGGTGACGATGCCATGAAAGAGATATTTTTGACGGAGCGCGCAAGTACGCTTGTTTACGGTCCTCTTTTGCTGGCGAGGAGCAAATATATCGGCAACGGGGAGGAAGAGATGTTTGGAAGCCCTCTCCCAATGGGATTTTCCTGCAATTTGAAGGTTGCGGAATCTAAAGAAGTCTGGTATGCTTTTGAAGCGAAAATCACTTCCGGAAATAAGTGTTTTCAGACAATGCTCTGCGACTACGCATCTGCAGGAAATGAGAAATTGTTGGATGATTCAAGATTTTTCAGCATTTATTTTTAGTTTTAATCACTACTGTCCGGCAAAAATCAGAACATGAAATTAGGAAAAAGCTCTGGATGTGCCGGGCGGAAAAGTTATTTTTCTTATGATGTGCAGGGGCAGAACGGCAAGGTATATCGAAGCAGGCCTTTGACTGGTTGAATAAATGGCTATGGCTGTTATTTTTCATCTTAAACAAAAGGACATGAAATGATAGCCAGGCTTAAAGGGATAATTCTTGAATCGACATTTTCAGAAATATTGATCGATGTCAACGGGGTGGGTTACCAGGTATTCATCCCCATAAGTACTTACGATGCGCTGCCGCAAGTCGGAAAAACGGCGGAAATATTTACTGAAATGGCGGTGAAGGAGGACGCGATAACGCTTTACGGCTTTGCCTCCAAGATTGAAAAAGAGCTTTTCAATGTTCTTATGTCCGTAAGCGGGGTCGGCCCGAAGCTGGCCCTCAGCATTTTAAGCTGTATGCCGATACCCAGCTTCTGCGCCGCAATAAGTACCGGTGACGTGAATTCGATTAAAAGTATAAACGGGATAGGGAAGAAAACCGCAGAGCGTCTGATCGTGGAACTCAAAGACAAGGTTGACCGGATTTCGCCGGAATCCAAGTTTGCCGTCGAAGGCTCAGGCTCGGCATCGAAAGAAGGTGCTGACGCGATACGCGCACTGGAACAGCTTGGAGTCAAGCACGAGAGCGCGCGGAAGGCTGTGTTGAAGCTTATCGAGGAACTGCCTGAGTCGCAGCGTTCTATCGAAAATCTTATAAGAAAAGCGTTGCAATCAATAAATCCCTGAAGATATTTATCTATGTTTGATCTGCCTACATATATAGTTCTTGATGTGCCGCCTCCGGCGTCGGACTACATCAAGGCCATGAGACGCCGCTTCGACCCCGAAAGAGCCGATGTCCCGGTGGAAATAACAATCGCCGGCTCCTCTGGACTGGGCACAATCGCTGCCGGACAAAGGCCGGATCTCGTATTCAGGACAATTGCCGATGTGGCATCGAAGTTCAGCCCGTTCGTGTCATCCTTTCTTCGGGTGAAAAAGTTTCGCGGGACGGGCATAATATATTTTGAACCGGCAAACCCGTTGAACTTTATACAGATTCATTTCGCGCTTGAATCCTCCGGGATACTATTTAATCCCAATCCTTTTCCATTTACTCCGCACTGTACGATAAGGCTCAAGAAAGGAATCCGCATCGGAGAAATACGCGAATCGCTCCTTATGACCCCGCCCGAATGCGAATTTTCCCTCAAAACTATCTCGGTATATAGTTATGAAAATGAAAAAATGAAGTCAAAACTGCTTTACCGCTCATATCTGGGCTGTTAAAAAATCCTTTATGGACTAGATTACTACGTATATTTTAAGTTAAATAAGCAGAAGGAAGCAGATAATGGACAGTCTTATGAGAAAAAGCAAATACACTTTTATCGACGGCAAAACAGGGTTTTCCCTTAACGTTGCGGGCATGGACTTTAGTGACAGCGACATGGAAAACATGTCCGGCAAGTTAGTCGCGGCACACAAGGAAATGACCAGAATAGAAGCTGGCGAGATAAAAAATCCTGATGAAAATCGTAAAGTAACTCATTTTACCGACCGCTCGGTATATTCAGGTTCAACTCTTTTCGAAGAAGTCGAAGAGTTCGCGGAGGATGTCAGGAAGGGAAAAATCCGCGGAAGTACAGGTAAAAAATTCGAGAGCCTGGTCGTCAACGGCATCGGTGGTTCCGCATTGGGGCCGCAACTTATGCAGTTTTCAATCAATGGTCCCTACTGGAACGAACTTCACCTTTCAAAACGCAACGGCTATCTTAAGATATATTTCCTAGACAATACTGATACCGCCGGGATAGCTGACCTTATAAACGCGATAGACCTTGAGACAACCCTGATGGCGCACATCTCCAAGTCCGGAGGCACTCAGGAGACTAAAAACAATATGATCTCACTCCAGAAAGTGTACGAAAAGGAAAAACTCGACTTCTCCGCACACTCTTGCGCAATCACCATGAAAAAAAGCGCGCTCGATGATACCGCTCGCACCGACAAATGGCTCAAAATTTTCGAAATGGCTGAGTCTATCGGCGGAAGAACAAGCGAAACCAGTGTCGTTGGTCATTTGCCCGCCGCTCTTACCGGAATGAACTTCAAGAGTTTTATCGACGGTGCATGCTGGATGGACTCCCTCACAAGGAAAAGCGATTTTCCTAAAAATCCATCCTATCTTCTCGCCGTAATGTGGTATATCGCCGGAAAAGGAAAAGGCGACCGCAACATGGTAATAGTTCCCTACTCTGACAGACTCATACTCCTCTCACGCTACCTCCAGCAGCTCGTGATGGAGAGCATCGGCAAGGAAAAAGATCTCGACGGCAAAATCGTCAACCAAGGCCTCAATGTTTTCGGCAACAAAGGTGGAACGGACGCACATGCGTTCATTCAACAGCTCAATGACGGCCGCGACGATTTCTTCGTAACATTTATCGAAGTCCTCAAGGACAAGATGGAGCTGCCTATTAACGGTTCCATAACAATGGGCGACTATCTGCATGCGTTCCTGGCGGGCCTCGCCGGAGCACTCAAGGGTAAAAAGCGCCAGATAATTAATATGACAATAACGGAAGTCAACGAATTCAATATGGGAATGATCATCGCCCTCTACGAAAGGGCCGTGGCCGTCTACGCCGAATTCATTCATATCAACGCATTCCATCAGCCGGGTGTGCAGTCGTATAAACTTGTCAGTAAAGAGCTTGTTACTCTTTTGACGGATGTTGAAACGAAACTTTCGTCCATCAAAGGATTTACCGGACTTGCGCCGGAAATTGTCACTAAAATGGGTTTCTCCGACAAGACGGAGGATGTTGAAGGCATTCTCGCCAAGCTGGCGGAAAACGCGGATTTGCGTTCAATTCCGAGATGCCGCCTCAGTCGAGAATGGAATAAGGACAGGGGCTGGGTTTACAGCGTTGCCTGAAATATGCACGAAAACTTGATAAAAAGTCCAGCAGTCGAAAAGGTTGCCGCAGTCTATCCTTTCCGTGCTACGGACTATTATCTCGAACTTATAAGGGATACCAAAAATCCGTCACTTGATCCCGTCGGGCTTCAATGTATCCCATCGGAAAAAGAGCTTGAGGACCGAAGTTCGTCTGAAGACCCGCTTGCGGAAGATCATCTTTCGCCGCTTCCCCGTATTATACATAAGTATGACGACAGAATCGTGCTGCTTGCGACGAACCGCTGTGCTGTACACTGCCGTTTTTGCTTCAGAAAAAGGTGCTGGAAGGATGGCGCGGAGGCTTCCGATATTTCTGAAGAAGAGGCGGACAACGTCTGCCGCTGGCTGAAGCTCAATCCGCGGGTGAGGGAAGTTCTCATTTCAGGCGGCGATCCGCTGATGCTTTCCGACTCGAAGATAGCCGCGCTCCTGGAAAAACTCTTCGCGTCCGGCGTGGACATTGTCAGAATCGGAACAAGAATACCCGTAGTGATGCCGGAGCGTATAACCGAAAATCTGGCGAAAATACTCGCATCGTTTCCCAGCATATGGGTCATGACACACTTCAATCATCCAAACGAGATTACGGACAAGTCAATGAACGCCTGCAAGCTTCTGGTAAATTCAAGCATTCCAGTATTGAACCAGACCGTGCTTCTGAAAGGTGTCAACGACGATTCCGAAACGCTTGAGACGCTCTTTCGCGCGCTTGTAAAAAACAAGATTAAGCCGCACTATCTCTTTCATATCGACCCTGTTAAGGGAGTAAGGCATTTTGCCACCGGGATTGAAAAAGGGCTTGAAATTATCAAATCATTCAGGAAAAAGCTGAGTTCTATAGCAGTCCCTATTTTTGCGATAGACCTCCCGGACGGCGGAGGCAAAGCCGCGCTTCAGCCCTGCCTCTTCCATGACGGCGGCTACGAGTCAATCGACGGCAGAATCATCAAATACCCTGAATTCAAATGATCGGCTGGATCTACATCTTTAAGATTTTTTACATCGCGCTTTTCTGGCTTTGTATCATTTCCCCTGTCATTTTCTTCGTCCTCCTACATTTCAGCAAACATAAAAAGAGGATTATCCTCCTGCTGCCTCTTTTCAGTTTTGCGCTTTGCAATGCCTGCATCTGGTCGGGATTTCATTACCGAATGGAACTGCGGGAACGTTTCGGCAGAGATGAACGTGGAAACATCAACATCAATCGTATGCCGCAAGATATTCGTAGCAAATATGATGCAAACGATGGTCATCCTCGCCTGCGAGATTGCAAGGGCGTTTTGCTCTGGGGCTGGTTCGCACTGCCTTTCTACTGCCTGACCCTCTCCCCATTCTACCTGATTATCCTGAAAACGACCAGAAAAAGCGATAATGTTCCGCGAGGCCGATGAATCACGTTGTGAAATCTTAGTAAAGCAAATGTTTGATGAGGAATTGTAAAAGGCAGGGTGTTTTTTGCCCTGCCTTTTTTATTTGTTATTTTGCGGACGGAAAGACTCTTTCGTAATTTTTGTGGGTTATGTTTTCGAAGGCTTTCTTTGATATCTTACCGCTCTTGACGGCATCTTTCAGAAAATCAATAATCAAGGGTTTTGCCTCGTCAGCCGAGCTGAAACGGTCAGTGCCGAAAAAGAGTCTTGAATTGAATTTTTCAAGGAACGCATAACCCTTTTCAGGATCGCGGCTTAAAGCCACATGAGAACTGCCAGCCGATGTATCGGCATAAAGGTTGGGGCATTCTTCGAAAAGCCTCCAGAGAGTCCCTTTTTTCTTTATAGGGCCGATTACGTAAGAATTCCTTTGTTCCTCGGCGAGACGGCCGTCGATTTCGTTCCAGAAACATGGGGAGTGTCCGATGAAAATGGTTTGGGGAAATGTCTTGAGCATTTTTTCGAGACGCGGAAGGTGAAGCTCATCTATCGCGCCGTAGTTTAAATATCTTCCGGACACAAAGTGGAAGAGCATCGGCATATTTTCCTCACCCGCGGCGCGGTAAAGATTTCTGTAAAGCTTATGGTCAACGGGGAGTGTCGCGCAGACTTCACCGATTCCCACACAGCCCAGTTTCTTATATGCCCTTATCAGGCTGTTGATGCTTCCCCTCTTAAAATTGAGCATATTTCGAGGGTCTATATTGCAGAATGTAGCGAGCCTGCCGGGGTATTTGCGGCAGGCCTCAATGCATTCCTGATTTCCGGCAACCGCATAAAAGTCGAGGTTCTCGGGATTGGTCAGAGGAAGCAGTACAGACTTCTGTATTCCTTCGCTGTCCATTTTTTTAATAAGTGTTTCAACCGTAAAAGGTTTACGGGTGAGCATCTCGGAAAACTCTTCGAACTTTCCATATGTTATATGCGTGTGAATATCGATAAACATTTTTAAAATTCCTTACTTTAGAAAAGCAGTCTCAACTTTTTTGAATGCGCGGGATAGCAGTTCTATTTCCTTTTCTCCCCAGCTTTCGGCAATATTGAGATTGAACTGCAAAGAGCAGGCATTTTCGGCATTCGGGCAGTCGAATTCTCTATCCATGCTTCCTTTATAGAGGGGAGAAGTCCACGGGAAGCCTCTAGTGCCGAATGCGCTTCTGTTTTTAAACCAGTCCATCTTGTGTGGCATTGCAAATATGTATGAGGGATTGAGCGAAACGCCTTCTGCGCTAAGGGCGGCGCAGAAATCAGCTTTCGAGCAGGAAATGGCGTCTTGATTTACTTCGAGCCTCCACCACCAGTAAGAGTCCTCCGCGCCTGAGAGAAGTTCCGGGACCTTTATTGACTTTAGGTCATTGAGGCATTTTTTCTTGAACACTGCGGCGAATTCCTGACGGCGGGATACTATTGATGGGAGTTTTTTGAGCTGTTCTCTACCGATAGCGGAGGAGATTTCGCTCAGGTTGTTATTCAGTGCCGCGGTACAGTTAGTTGTTCCGGAAGGCATTCCGAACGGCTTACCTCTGTCGGCCGCTCTGCGGATTTTCCAGTAAAGGCCTTCACTTTTCGTAAAAATCATTCCGCCCTGACCGCCTGCGCAATGGTGTTTTCCGAACATCGTGGAATAGGCGGCTATATCGCCGAAAGTCCCAATCATTTCCCCATTTATTTTAGCGCCGTGCGACTGTGAACAGTCCTCGACGACCTGGATATCGTATTTTGATGCGACTTTCATAATTCCCTTGATATCAGCTGGTTCACCGCCGATATGCGGAACGACGATAACGCTTGTAAGCGGTGTGATGAGTTTCTCTATTTCTGCCGCGCTTGTGTTGTATTGTCCCGGAGCTGTATCGGCAACGACGGGTATGCAGTTAAGAAGCGGTATCGGCATCATGCCGCCCGGATCGGTGATGCAGGACACGATAATTTCGCTGAAAGGCTCGGGGTTGAGCGCCTTAAGAGCCACGTAAACGGAATTTGTTCCCGAATTGACACCATCGGCATAACCACCGCCCATGTATTCGGCGAATTCGCGGCAGTATGCCTCTTCCTCGGGCCCGTTGTAACCCGGGGCGCTCCCGCTTTTAATGGCATCGTCAAAGAGTTTGTTGACAGCTGTTTTTTCCTCGATTCCGAAATGGCTTCTGCCGGGGAACGGCTTTTCTATTGTCTTGGCGCCGCCGTTTACCGCGAGATTGGACAGTTTTTCGTTTTTCATCTGTTGCTGCTCCTTATTGTATTTATATACAATGAGTTATATTTTCTCGAAATTTCCGACTACTTCAAAAGCCGCCATGAGCGCCGCCGCCCTGGCAATGTCAATTTGTGGAAATGTAGAACAGGCGATAAGCTTTTCTTTAAATTGTGGAAGTTTTTCCAATTTTCTCACCGTTTTATCGCTTATTTCTTCGGGAACGGCGAGGAGATTCACAGATTTAAGGCCGTAAAGCCGGCAGATTTCCGAGATTCCCCTTGCAAGGACGAGCGAAACTTTTTCAGCGGTCCTGACGTATGCCGGAATTTTGCGTTTCAGCCCTTCTTTAAAAAGCAGAGTTTCCGATATTGCGTCCTTCTTCAATTCAGCGATGAGGATATTATTTATGGAAACGTTTGAAGCATAGTGTTCCAAACACCCGTTTTTCCCACAATAGCACCCGGCTCCGTTTTCCTCTACACATATATGGGAGAAGGCTTTTTCAATCTCACGCGAGTCGGCGGGAATAGAACCGCCGAGCATTATTCCCAGCTCCACCACGATTCCGGGATGAATAATTATCATATCGCGAACGGCACGGGAAATATTTCTTATGTGATATAGAGCCGCGTCTATAGGCGTGGAGCTGAATGTCGGAATGCCAGTCTCTCTTTCGACGATTTCCGTGATATCCGAAAATAAATCGTAAACGGAGAGCGGCGGCTTGAGCCATCTTGATATGGCGATTCCAATACCGGAATTGATTTTTCCTTCTGATTCCGCCTCTTTTTTTAGGAATTCTATCCTGTCGAGAATCCTCTTTATCGTTTTAAGCTTGGTTTCAGATTCCGGATCGAAGGATTCCGAACCATCGCTGATTATATCCCCCGCAGGGGTGCAACTGCAGTAAGCAAGCTCCCTTGCCCGCAGGATAATTCCCGTAAATGCTAATTTTTCTGAATTTGAACAGTAGAGTACGGAAGGCCGTCCTTTGCCCACAGGGCCTGCGCTTTTTTCAATTATAAGGCCTTGTTTCAGTAATTCTTCAACATAGCCGGACACTGTCCTTACGTCAAGACCGGATTCCCCCGCCATTTCTTTTCTGGAAATGCCGTTTGAGCCGAATATTAACGACTTCACCTGATTCTTTGGATTTTTCTTAATAGCTGTATTCATAAATAGCAACAAAATATTTAAGAGCAAATTGATTTTAATTATATTGTATTTAAATATTGATATTTGTCAAGACCTTTCCAAATAAATTAATATGAGATTTTATCTGACTGGAATAAAAGGGCTTCCTCTGCTAGATTGCGGGGTTGAATTTTTTAAGAACCCATGGAAATCGAATGAAGAAGCTAAAAAAATATACGCTGCAATACTTTTACGTTAAGCTTATAAAACAAAACGGGACTCCCGATTCTATAGCACGCGGAGTGGCTGTGGGGCTTCTGGTCGCTTTCATCATCCCGATTGGGCCCCAGATGATTGTCGCGCTGGGAATAGCATACCTCCTTAAGGCAAAAAAAATACCGGCGATGGCGGCAACGTGGGTTACAAATTATCTGACTGTCCCATTCCTATATCCGTTACAGTGCTACATTGGAAGTCTGGCCATGGGGAGTCCTTTGTCCCTGAGGCATCTCAATAAAATTCTGGGAGATTTTTTCAAGAATCCGAGTCTTGATACATTTGCCGATCTGGGCGATGATATAATGATCCCGTTTTTTATAGGGGGTGCAATTTTTGGGATATTGAGTGCATTTATCGGATATTTTTTCTCGTATGGGCTGATCCTTCGTCACCGTCAGAAAAAGGACCAAAAACTGAGGATAAGACTTTCTACATCCATCGAAAAAGATCAGATATAAGCAGCGGAGAGTTGAAAAGGTATCCGGCCCCGTTAAATTAAGAGCCTTATAATTGAGGAAGCATATTGATGATTAAACTTAGTCTTTACGGAGCAAGGGAATGGCTCGGATGCGGTGTTGCCGCCCTTGTCCTCATAGCCATAACTCTCTACCTGGCCTTTACTTTTAAGTACTATGTCACCGGCTGGATATGCTCCGGGTTCGTTGTTTTCCTCTGGCTATGTGTTGCCGCCTTTTTTCGTGATCCGCCTAGGGAAATTCCCAAGCAGCTCGATATTCTAGTGTCGCCAGCAGACGGGGTAGTGAGGGACATAGGATCCGTCGAGTGTCCCGAAATAAAATGTTTTGAGAACGGGAGCGCCAGAAGAATAGGTATATTTCTTTCGGTTCTAAATGTTCACCTTAACAGGGCCCCGTGCCGCATGAGAGTCGAATATGAACAGTATAAAAAAGGTAAATTCCACGATGCCCGCAATACGAAGGCATCAAAGGAAAACGAGTCCATGACCATAGGCGGAATCGCCGATATGAACGGATATAATTTCCCCGTGGCCGTAAAACAGATTTCCGGAGCCATCGCAAGAAGGATCGTATGCCCCGTGAGAATCGGCCAAGTCCTTGAAAAAGGCAAAATATTCGGAATGATAAAGTTTGGCTCAAGAACGGAGTTGTACCTTCCTGATTCCGACGACTTCGAAATCCTTGTGAAGGAGGGCGACAAAGTCTACGCCGGCTCAACACCAATTGCAAGATTTAAATTGGCCCCGAACGATGAAGATACTGGCAACCCGGAGCAAACCACAAAATGAAGAGGAATTTCAGGGTACTTCTCGAAAATAATAAATGGCTCAAGAAGGTGCCCAATCTCCTCACGATATGTAATTCGCTCTGCGGTTTCGGGGCAATGCTTTATACCCTTCACGTATACGACAACCGCATAGATGCGTATACTTACGATGTCCTTGCAGTCAGCGCATGGCTGATTCTCTTCGCGATGATATTCGACATGCTTGATGGTTTCGCCGCAAGGCTCTTCAATGCCGCCAGTATCCACGGAATCCAGATGGACTCGCTGGCCGACATGGTGACTTTCGGAGTTGCGCCGGCCGTGATTGTCGCGGTAATGGCTCATAGTCTCAGGGCGGAAATGCGACCATTCCAATACTTCCTGCTATGGGGTTTCTGTGCCGTGTATATAGGATGTGCGGCCTCAAGGCTCGCGACTTACAACGTTCACGCCATGCTTGAAAAGAAAAGCGGCGAAAAATTTTCGGGACTTCCCTCGCCCGGCGCGGCTGCGGCCATATGCAGTCTTGTGATTTTTTATGGTTCTCAAAAGGGCGAGATAAGCCAGATAGTTCGCATCCTTCCATTCTATGCGGCCGTACTCGGCTGTCTTATGGTAAGCAATATTCCTTACATGCATGCAGGCCGCTGGCTTATGTCTGTTCGCCGCAACAGGAAAAGACTGTTCATTCTCTTTATCATTCTCATCGCGATGTATTTCAGCCCATTTCTCGTGATGGTGCTTCTCATCAATGCCTACGTTGTCTCAGGGCCCTTCACCATAATAGCCAAAAAAGTGGGGCTGATCCAGCAGAACGGCGGGGTCGGAGCCAAAAATAAAAACGGGCATTCGTCTCAATAGGCCTGCCTTAAAAAAGGGGAACTATCATGAGGTATTTGATTACCGGCGGGGCTGGTTTTATCGGAGCACACCTGGCCGAATCGCTTCTTGCGAACGGACACAGCGTATCCGTAATAGATAACCTTTCCACTGGTTCCGAAGATAACCTTGCGGCAATGAAAGAATCTTCGTCCTTCTCATTTGTGAAGGCCGATATCCTGGAATCAAAGGAACTCAACAGCATGGTTAAAAGTTCTGACGCTGTCTTCCATCTTGCCGCGGCGGTAGGCGTGGAACTAGTCGTCCATGACCCGGTAAGAACTATCGAAACAAACGTTTACGGCACAGAACGAATCCTCAAGGCGGCATCGGCACACAGTAAAAGAATCCTTGTCGCCTCCACAAGTGAAGTTTACGGAAAATCACCGAAAGAAATTTTTACAGAAACGGACGATCTTCTCATTGGTCCGTCAAGCAACTCTCGCTGGAGCTACGCGTGCAGTAAGCTGCTCGATGAGTTCTTTGTGATGGCCTATGTCCGCGACAGGAAGCTGCCGGGAGTTGTCGTGAGGCTTTTTAACACCGTGGGGCCCCGGCAGACGGGCCGTTACGGAATGGTGCTTCCGCGCTTTGTATCAAAGGCGCTCCGCAATGAACCGCTTCGGGTCTACGGCTCGGGCGATCAGAGCCGCTGCTTCTGCCACGTAAGCGATACCATAAGGGCGCTCAAATCGCTAATTTCGTGCGAAAAGGCAATAGGCGGCGTGTTTAACATAGGAAGCACGAGGCCGATAACGATATTCCAGCTCGCGGAGCTTGTCATAAAACAACTCGGCAGCTCTTCAAGTATAGAATCTGTCCCCTATGAAAAGGCCTACGAAAAGGGTTTTGAGGATATGCTTCACAGGAAACCTGATATCAGCGCCGTCGGGAAGATGATTGGATGGACGCCTGAAAAATCACTCGAGCAAATCATCGAAGATGTCGCTTCGTTTATAAGAAGCTCAGGTCGCGACTGAAGCCTCACGCCTTTTGGTTATCTTATCGGTATGAAGCTTTATTTTCAATGCCTTTCGCGATATCTCGTCAATAAGCTTTTTATCGTCAAGCGGTTTTGCGTCCTTAAAGCACCTATTGTATGCGGAAATAAAAAGTGTGATATCTTTTTTGTCAATATGGTCATACGCTGAAAAATAAAGCTGTCCTAAATCTTTTACAATCCAGCGTCGCCCGAGATTCGGCTCCATTACACAGCGCTGAAGGTCGATAAGGAAAACGTTATCCGTCTTGTTCATCACGAACATGTGGACAAGGTAAAAATCCTGATGCGCGATATTTGCCGCATGCATTCTGCCAGCCAACTCCGCTATTTTTCCTATCAAGTCTTTCTTTCTCGTGTCGTCGTGAAGTTCAGGAAATATTTCAGAGGCCCTTTGGTAATCATTGAGTCCGAGCGAAAGAACAAAGCTTTTCCCTTCCGGAAGCCTGCCTGCCGCGACCGGAATCATGGTGTTGAGGCCAAGCTCATGGAAGCGAAGAAGGGCGTTCCACTCGTTCAAAGCGTCAAAACTTCTGAATTTTAGAGAAAGCGCCGACTTGATTCTTTCCCTCAGCGGAATCCTTGAACAACGTTTTATGTAGAATTCCACATTGCCGAGAAAAAGCCGTTCCGTTCCTCTTTCCTTGACGACCTTCTTGACGGGATCGCTAGACACATCCCATATCGACAATGCGTCCGTAAGCTTGTTATCCCGCAATATACCGGCAAACTCGCGGTTGACGAAAAGCCGTCCATTATCAAAAGTCTCAGTTTCTATTTTCATTTGTCCATAAGCCTGTTGAAAATTTTCTCCAGCTCTGCGGCATGTTTTTCCCATGAATAATCGCTGACGGCGTCAAGCGCGGCAATCCGAAATGATTCACGCCTTTCGGTGGGAAACGATGCGAAACCGTATATTGCCGCCGTCATTTTTTCTATTTCAGAGGAATCGTTCATTAGAAATCCGTTTTCTCCTTCACGTATGAGCTCCGATGAACCGTTAAGCCGCGTTGTCAGCACTGGCAATGCGCATGCGCACGCCTCAAGGCAGACATTTGCAAAAGGTTCATACATACTTGGATAAAGCAGAAGATCCGAACACGCATAAAAATCCCTCATGCGCTTGCTTTTTCCAATAAAAATAATGTTTTTCCCAAAGCCGAGCGCGGACGCCGTTTTCAAATAAGGCTCTGCTCTGTCGCCGCCTATAACGGCAAGAACAATCTTTTCCTGCATTTCCGACGGTAGCGCGGCACAGGCGCGAATCGCCTCCTCTAGTCCTTTTATCCTGAAGTTAGCGGCGGTGAAAAGCAGAATGAGTTTGTCCTGCGGAAGACCGACTTCTTTCTTCAACTCAAAACGCTCTTCCTGCGAGCGAGCCGGAGAAAATATGTTTTTGTCAACGCCGTTTCTCACCACACTTATTCTGTCGGGAGGGAACGCGAAGTTTCTGATTATCTGCTCACGGACCAGCTCCGAATTGGTGACCACATGACGGGTATTTGCCGGATTTAACGTTTTTCTCTCAAGGGAAAGTATTTTCCGGTGTCTGGGATTGAGAAACGCCATAGGCCCATAGCCAACTTTAAGCCACTCGGAATGGAGCTGCTCCGTGACTCGGAAAACATCAACAGGATACGTTCTGCACATCGAGTAGACTATGTCAAACTTGTGACCGGTAAGGGCTTTTCGGGCATTTTTGTGGAAGGAGCTTGTGCCGCAGATGGAAGGCAAAATGTTTTTCCTGACCTTTAGGTGCCTGAGCGATTCAGTTTCCTTTGCATCAAATAATTGGGAAACAACGGTTACAGAATGGCCTCTCTTTATGAATTCGGCAGCGAAGCGTGCCGCGACCTTTTCGGCTCCGCCGCCCTGTCCGTTTTCACTGAATCTTTTTCTTATAAGAGCGATATTCATTAGTTTTGAGACCGTTTCCAGTTCCGCTGGCGCGCAGCCTCATAAAGAAGGATTGTCGCCGCTGTTGCCACATTAAGGGAATCGATTTTTCCAAGCATGGGTATTTTTACCTGTAGATCAGCTTTTTCCATCCAGAACGGACTCAGCCCGTACTGTTCAGCTCCCACTGCTATCGCTATCGCGCAAGTCATATCCGTTTCGCTGTAAACAGCATCAGTATGAGGCGTCGCCGCCAGTATTTTTACGCCATTAGTCTTGAGCCAATTTAATACTTCATCGGGATTTGCCTCCGCGAGCGGCACGGAAAAGAGTGCCCCGGTACTGGCGCGTATGGTGTTGGGATTATAAATATCAGTACACCTGTCGCAAATGATTAGCCCGTCGACCCCGGCGGCGTCCGCCGATCTCAGTATAGAGCCGAGATTCCCCGGTTTCTCGAGCGCCTCCGCTATAAGGTAAAGTCCGTTTTTCACTATCGGCAGAGCGTCAAGCGAGTTCTCCATCATAACAGCCACGGCGATAAGCCCTTCCGGTCTGTCGCGATAGGCCATCTTTTCAAGAATGTGCTCTGAGACTTCCGTTACTTCAATGCCTGATGATTTAAGCTTTTCCAGAAAAGGAAACTCGTTTTCGCCGAGGAACATTTCGGGGCAGTAGAAGCATTCTTCTATTTTCATTCCGAACTCAAATGCCCGGGTAAGCTCCCTGTAGCCCTCGAGTATCGTCTTTTTCTCTGCGTCTCTGGCGTGCCTCTCCCGAAGCCTGCACACGGCCTTGACTCGCGGATTCTGAAGACTTGTAAGTTTCTGCTCCATTAATATGCCCTGTTTTATATGCCCGGAAGCATAAAATAGGTTTGAAACACTAAAAGGCAAGAACCCCTTGCAATAAACCTGACCAAAGGCTAAAGTACGCACTTTATTTAACATATTTTCAGGAAAAGGCCGTGGATTTTTGCATAATATTTGATCTTGACGGGACCCTTATTGATTCGAGAGAAGACCTCTCCATCGCCGTTAATTTAATGAGAAAAGATTTCGGACTTGAAGAGCTCTCCGTCGAGACCATTACAAGTTATGTGGGAAACGGAACTCGGAAGCTCGTGGAACGTTCGCTCGCCGGAACCTGTGTGGATATAGAGCTGGCGATTCAGCTCATGAAACAGCATTACCTGGAGCATCTTACAGACAGAACTACCCTTTATGAAGGCGTCTCCGAAGGCCTTGCCGAGCTTCATGCATGGGGTGTGCCCCTTTCCGTAATAACCAATAAACCCATAATTCCCTGCCAAAAAATTCTGGAGCATCACAAGTTGATGAATCTGTTCGGCGCTGTTATCGGAGGCGATTCTGGTTTTGCATTGAAACCCGACCCGGAATCACTGACCCACGTGGTTAGAAAATTCTCCGTGTCCCCCGTAAATTCTTGGATTTTGGGCGATAATTATACCGACATGGAGTCGGGCAGACGGGCTGGTCTGAAAAGATGTTTTGCGGAATATGGTTTTGGATGGCGGGCAGAAGAAAAACCCGATGCCGAAGTCGCCAGTTTCGCAGGCTTCGTCGATTTTATAAAAACTTTCTGATGCCGCCTGGATTAGCCAGACTATTTCATACCCATTAATATTTATTTATTGAGCATAAAGGATTGTTAAAAATTGTTTCCATGCCGTGAAATGCTTGCAGTAGCGGTCTTCTCCGGAATTCTCCACTGCTTTTTCAAAACGATGTCGGGGCAAAAAATTGAATAACTGCTGGAAGATTGTATTATAATGCATTGTAAACGAGTTCCTGCGTGAATATTAGTTTTTTGATTGATTTTAATATACAAACAGTTCTCGTTTACACTAATTTTTCAAAAAGTTTACCGGACAGTAGTGAAATGAGTTATGACAAAAAGGGGCTGCTATCTTCGAAATCCTGTGCCTTTAACGGAAGCACGGAACAATTTGTCACAAGATATTTTTACGATGAATTAAATAGAGTAAACAAGGTTACATCCCAGGCAGGAACCTATATTTATAAATATAATAAACAAGGGCGTATTGAATCGTTGACTATAAACGATAAGGCTAATATCGTTCATACTTATGACAAAGCTGGTAGACTATTATCAAAAGTAATGAATGGGGAATTGCTGTGCAAATATAAATATGACACTCTAAATCGCAGAGTAAAAGCCGAAGTGAACGATATAAAATGGGATTATGCTTATGACCAGTACAATCAGTTAATTTCAGCTAAGGCAAATGATGGTAAAATCTATGCTTATGAATATGATAAAATAGGCAACCGCTTAGAATTTAACCATATTGCTATGACATATAATAAACTTAATCAGATAATCACCGAGGGGTACCGATATGATGAATGGGGAAATCTTATTCAGACCCCTGATGCTTCGTACAAGTATGACCTTTTGAACCGCTTGACGAAAGTTAAGAAAAATAATATAACTGTAAAGTATTCTTATGATCCACTTGGCCAGCGAATTGAGACACTCGAAATTGATGAAAAAGGGACAAAAACAACGCGATATTTGTTACATGACATGGTAGAACAAGCCAGAGAAATAGACGGAGCCGCTATGTATCATACGTTGGGTTTGGATATGTTTAAAAGTTCTAGTGCGGCTGGAGGCATTGGGTCAGTTCTTGCCTCAATGACGAATAACTCTTCATTTGATTATATTTACGATGGAAACGGTAATGTAATTGCATCTTTTGATAACTATGGACGAATTAAAGACAAAATCAATTACTCGCCTTTTGGAGAACAGTTAACGGGTACAATATTGCCTTTTACTTTCAGTACAAAATCTGTCGATGCTTCTGGACTTAGCTACTATGGTTTTAGATTCTACAATAGTAATTTAGGACGATGGATAAATAGAGATCCCATAGAGGAAAATGGTGGATGGAATTTATATTCATTTGCCAGAAATGCCCCGATAGATATTCTTGACAGAGAAGGCCTTGCAACGTTATATGATTGTTCGGACAACAATCTACATGGCGAATTAGGAGGTGGCCTCTTGGCTTACCTCTCAGTTTCATATGATTATACTGTAACCCAATGTAAATGTTGCAAGCCAGGGGGAATAGTAGGAGACTATTCGCGAAGACTTACAAGCGGAGTTGTAACACTAAGTGCTGGTGCTGGATTTGATGTTGATTTTAAGATAAAATTCCCACGCCTTGGAATATCACTCAATTTCCCTTTTCATTTTAGTCTAAACACAATGGGCGTAAATTTTGATTTTAAACACGAGATGATAGACGATGATTGTGAGAATATTCATTCCCAGCCCGGAAAATTCTGTTTTGACCCTAGTTTAGATTTAGGAATAAAATCGATAAATATGACTTTTAAGGGTTATGGTATTGCTGGCACTGCAACTGGAACATTTAAGGCTCATTTTTGTATAAATGTCAGTGATTCAGTTAGTCTTTCTGATGTCAGTGGGCATATAAAGGCTATTGCCGATATAACCATACAATGGAAAAATAAGACGTTTTATAGGAAAGCAGAAGCAAAAGTTACAACAAATGACATATGGGGGGGCTAGGAGATAACTGTTATGATTTACGATTATATTTTAAAAAAAAATAGAAAACGTCAAGTAATGGCTCTGTTTATAATTTTGTGTAAATGGTAAATTCATATCGCTACCTTGTTATATTAGCATTTGTCTTTCTGAAGCGCCAGCTTCATTCTTAA
>MHBG01000019.1 GCA_001804785.1 Lentisphaerae bacterium GWF2_45_14 | reverse complement strand
ACGGAAATCGCGATAGACGATGAAGACGTAATCGCGCTGTTGACAGCGTGCGGAATTAACCCCGAACAAATTCTACAATAAGAACTCTAAGAATTGCTTCAGCTGCCCCTGATGGAGATGTCAGTCATAAACAGGCAGACGGAAGCAGTTCTGAAACCAATAAGATAAAGAAGGTTGTATATCATGGACTTAAAGATACTTTGCAAAAACTACGGACTCAATGCCGTCCCTAAGTTCTGGGAGACTTCAGAACTCAGGTTAAGGGAAATCTATAACGGCGCCGGCCCCGATTGGCTTCCTGATTGGGGTCGCAAAATCCTAACCTCATTTCTGAAAATATTCAAAGGCGCATTTGTAATCCACGATTTCGATTATGAGCGCTCGGATAAAAGTTTGCCAAATTTTAACGCCGCAAACGATAGAATGCTTTCCAATATGATGAAAATATTGGATAAGGATTATCCGTTTTCAAGTATCCTTAAATGGCCCGCACGTGCCAGATGGTGGGTCAGGGCAAAAGCGGCGTACAAGGCTTGTGAAAAGTTCGGCTGGCCGACATGGCTGAATTGAAGGGGGTTATCATGGACATGCACAATATTCCATCGGAAATAGTAATCGCCCTGATATCGGGACTTTACGCTTTTCTGCTGATGCTCTGGAGCAAAACGGACAAAATCTGGAAGGCGATAAGCATGATACAAAAAGACTATGTGGAGCACGATGTTTGTTCGGAGAGAAGAAAACAGTGCTGCTTCCGTCTTGAACTGGAACATCTTAAAAATGATTTCAAGGAGTTTAAAAATGAAGCGATTTGAAGTTTCGGAGATTCTAATTTTTGCCCTCATTGCGGCAATAGCCGGTGCATTTATTTTTTTCTCATTCGGCTGCCGAACGCGTACGCGTCAGGAGTTTGAGTTTAGACAGAATGAGCTTGTGAAGGCCAGTTACATGCAGGAGGACGGTTTTCACTTTTTTTCGGATGCGGAGGGAAAGACGCTCAGTCCCTCGTTGAACTTAAACGGAATACAATTCTGACAGTGCCTAAGGTCTTCGCCATATCACGTTATTGCGTCTCATCAATTCATCGGCCTCGGTGGGGCCCCAGGAACCTGCGGGGTATGTGCAGAGAGGACACGTTTCGGGTCTCTCCTCCCATGTTTTAAGGACGGGAGTGAAGATTGACCAGGCAAGTTCTATGGAGTCGCTTCGTATAAAAAGGGTCTGATCGCCGAGCATACAATCAAGGAGTAAACGTTCGTAGGCTTCCGGTTTTTCGCCCTCAATGACATCGGAATATTTAAAACTCATTGAGAGGCTTCCCATGCAAAGCTTTGGCCCTGGCTGTTTCGCCTGTATTGTAAGGGCAAGTCCTTCATCCGGCTGAACATTGAGTACGAGAGTGTTAGGTGCGAGGTCCTCCGCACGTATCGGGTCGAATATCGAGTGGGGTATTTTCTTAAAAGTAATAGCTATTTCGCTGACTCTCTTTTCGAGGCGTTTTCCGGAGCGGAGAAAGAATGGAACGCCTTGCCAGCACCAGTTATCGATCATCATTTTAGCGCATGAGTAAGTTTCTGTTTTTGAGGATTGTTTTATATCGGGTTCCTCAAGATAGCCCGGAACGGCGGAAGCACCAATTTTACCGGAAGCGTACTGTGCCCTGACGATATTCTTGTCAAGTTCCTTCAAATTAAACGGCCTTATGGATTTAAGAAGTTTGACCTTTTCATTTCTTACACTGTCGGCATCGAATGCGGCGGGTGCTTCCATGGCGACAAGCCCCATCATTTCGAGCATGTGGTTCTGGAACATGTCGCGCAGGAGTCCGGCGTTGTCGTAATAACCGGCGCGGTGTTCGACGCCGACGGTTTCGGCTGCGGTAATCTGAACGTGGTCGATGTAGTTATTGTTCCAGACGGGCTCGAATATTCTATTGGCGAAGCGGAGCATCAGTATATTTTGAACCGTTTCTTTTCCGAGATAATGGTCTATTCGGTAAATCTGTCTTTCTTTGAGGACGCTTCGCAATTCGAAGTCAAGCTTCTCAGCGCTTTCCAGGTCTCTTCCGAATGGTTTTTCAATGACGACGTGCCGCCAGGGAATACCGCTCTGGTTTTCGGTGACTAGTCCGGCGTCACCGAGAAGCTTTACTACGGGAGAATAAAGAGCTGACGGTATGGAAAGGTAGTATATTCTTCCGGTCGAGATGCAGTTCTTACAGTCGATATCTATAAGTCTTTCAGAAAGAAGCTTGTACGATTCGGGGTTTTCATATTCGCCGGAGACATAGTAAATTTTTTTCAGGAACTCGCCGAGCAGTGCGGGCGGAAAGTTTTTAGCCTTGTCTTTGAGAGATTCGGCGACTTTGTCTCGGAATGCGTTATCATCCATCGGAGTTCTCGCGAAACCGACAATTCTCGATTTTTCATGAAAGAGTTTGTTGGAATAAAGGCTGAAAAGTGCAGGCAAGAGCTTTCTGTGTGCGAGGTCTCCGGAAGCTCCAAAAATAACTATCGTATTGGGTATGGGACTTACTTCTATGCAGAAGCCGCCGCGCCATGAATAATTTCCGCTGTCTGTCATAGAAATTGCTTTCTTATATAATTGCAAAGCCGCTCATCCTTTACGGAGAGAGCGGCTTTGCGGCTTGTTTCAGGAATGTTTTGCGAGGTATTCGGCGACGCCTTCAGCGGAAGGCTTCATGGCCTCATCGCCCGGTCTCCAGTTTGCGGGGCAGACTTCGCCGTGTTTCTCGAAGAACTGGAGGGCATCGACCATTCTTATGGCCTCGTCGACATTTCTGCCGAGCGGGAGGTCATTTATAAGTTCGTGCCTGACAACCCCCTGGCGGTCGATTAAAAAGAGTCCGCGCAGGGCGACTGCTTCATTGATAAGTATGCCGTATGAGCGGGCTATATTTTTTGTTATGTCTGCGACCATCGGGAACTGCACGGGGCCTATTCCTCCTTCTTTTCTCGGCGTATTGCGCCAGGCAAAGTGAGTGAATTCCGAATCAACCGAAACGCTTACGACCTCGGTGTTTCTCGTTTTAAACTCTTCGATTTTCTTGTCGAACGCTATAATCTCGGAGGGACAGACGAACGTGAAATCAAGCGGATAGAAAAAGAGCAGCACATATTTGCCTTTTAGGGTTGAGAGCGTGAAGTCTTTGAATATTCCCTCAGGCATTACGGCCCTTGCCGTGAAATCAGGAGCCATTTTTGTTACCAGTGTTGACATATTCGTTTCCCCTTTTATTGGTTTTGGATATTATTCTCCCAGCTGTTTTAACAATTAGCCCTAGGGCAGGGAAAAGTCAAATATTCTGCTGAATTTTTAGGAACAATTATCATTATTAAAATAATGGAAGTAGTTTTATTTTTATTCCACAGCAGTATATTACCCGCTTGCAAATTAAATGGAAAATCTATAATGAATAACAGTGATTTTATAAAGTTTTTCAAACCGTCGATTGGACAGGAAGAAATAAATGAAGTTGTTGAGTGCCTGAAGTCAGGATGGCTGACGACAGGAGCGAGGGCGAAGCAGTTTGAATCGGATTTCGCACAGTACATGGGGGTAAAGCACGCGGTCGCAGTGAATTCCTGCACGGCGGCGCTGCATCTGGCCCTTGAGGCAGTCGGATTGCAGGAAAATGAACTTGTTCTGGTGCCGGACCTTACCTTCGCAGCGACCGCGGAAGTGGTAAGATATTTCAACGCGATACCGGTATTGGTGGACAGTAATGAAAATGATTTTTGTATGAACATGGAAGAAGCGGCGGACATACTCGAAAGGATAGCGGCGGGCAAAAAGGTCAATGGAGTCCCGGAAGGACACGGCAAGGTCAGGGCAATCATTCCTATGCACTATGCGGGGCAGGCTGCCAATCTTGTAAAATGTCGGAAGCTCTGCGATAAATATGATCTTTTCATGGTGGAAGACTGTGCGCACACATGTCCCGGCTATTACCTTGACGAAGAGGGTAAATGGCGTATGACTGGGAGTACCGGGGACATTGCGTGTTTCTCGTTTTACGCAAACAAAACGATCACCACCGGTGAAGGCGGGATGGCAATCACGAATAACGAGAACTGGGCCTCACGCATGAGGGTGATGTCACTTCACGGGATTAGCAAAGACGCCTGGAAGAGATTTGACAAGTCTGGCTCTTGGTACTACGAAATAAGCGCGCCGGGCTTCAAATACAATATGCCCGACACTGCCGCCGCCATAGGAATCCACCAGCTTAAGAAGAGTGATATTTTCTGGGAGCGGCGTAGGTCCGTCGCCAAAAAATTTACTGAAAAACTTTCCGGCCTTTCCTGGCTGCTGACACCTTCTGAGATGCCTGGAAGGAAGCATTCCTGGCTCATGTATGTGATAAGGCTTACGGGAGCTCTTCCTTCGGGGCTTTTGCGGAATGACTTCATCGAAAAGCTGAAAGAAAAAGGAATTGGCTCCAGTGTTCATTACATGCCGCTGCACATGCACCCGTATTACATTGAAAAATACGGTTTTCACAAGAATGACTTCCCGATTGCCCGCAAGCTTTTTGAGGAAATGGTCTCGCTTCCCTTGTATGCTGAACTTTCTGATGATGAAATAGATAGGATTTGCCTGGCTGTCAGGGAGGCAGGCGGCGCTTTTTAGTGGAATTTTATAAAGAGAAAAAGGAAAGATGAAGAGCAAAGACGGTACCAGGTTTAATCTGATCCTTGCGGTGAATGAACAGCTGGAATCCCTCGTGGACTTGCTTATCCCGATAAGGACGGGGCTCGTTTTTTTCTCGAACGTTCTGACGATTGTTTTTTCTTTCCTCACGGCGTTTTTCTTCAGGCACGATTTTTCCTTTCACACGGAAGAGTCTGTTTATCTGCCGCGTGTTCTTTTCATCGCTGTGATAATCAAGGTAGCAATCTTTCTGATATTCCGGCTCTACGAGGGAATGTGGCGCTACGTGAGTATTTTTGACCTTGTCAAAATATTGCTTGCCAATGTCATTTCAAGTTTGCTTCTGCTACTTGCCGTCTTCAAGTACAGGCAGACGTATTTCCCTGGATTTTCACTGAATGTCATAGCGATAGACTTCCTGGTCTGCTTCTTTTTCATGTGCGGTAAAAGGGTCGTTGTCAGGATAATCCGTGAACTCGCCTCCAGAGCTTCCGGCATTCAGACGATAAGAACCATAGTTGTCGGCAATTCACATAAAGCGAACAGCCTTATCCATGCGTTTTCCGTAAGTCCGTCCAAGCGGAAAATCATAGGGGTGCTCTGCGACGATATCAATATGGGGCAGACCATAAGAGGAGTACCGGTAATAGGCATTCCCCAAAGTGCGGCAAAATGTGCGAAAAAGCACAGGGTCTCTGAGATACTGCTGCTCCCTCCTTACTCGAGCCCTAAGAATATCAGGGAGATAATGGACGAACTCGAACAGAGGCAGACCAAATGTCTTCTGAGAATGATTCCCGTGTACAGCGACATAGCCGACGGGAATATAAGCGTTTCACATATCAAGGAAGTTGAAATCGAAGACCTTCTCGGAAGAAAGCCTGTCAAACTTGATAGAACCGAAGTCGCCGCCTTCGTCAAAAACAAAAATGTTATGATTACCGGCGCCGGCGGAAGCATCGGTAGCGAACTATGCCGCCAGATTGCGTCATACGGGCCGGCAAAACTCGTCCTCTTCGAAATGTCCGAGCTCAACCTCTACGAAATACACAGAAGTTTGAAAAAGCTCTTTCCGGAACTCGACATAGTCAACATCATCGGTGATGTGAAGTCGATTGGCGATGTGGAGCGGTCGTTTCAGTGCGGCAATATCGACATAGTCTACCATGCGGCCGCCTATAAGCACGTGCCGCTCATGGAAGAAAATGTTCCCATGGCCTTCAAAAACAACATACTCGGCACGTACTGCCTTGCCGAATGCTGCGAGCGCCACAGAGTGAAGAGAATGGTTATGATTTCTACCGATAAAGCCGTAAGGCCCACGAGCATAATGGGGGCGACGAAGAGACTCGCGGAAAGGATTATTCTGGAAAGGAAAAAAGGCGATACGGAGTTCATGGTAGTACGTTTTGGAAATGTGCTCGGAAGCAGCGGAAGTGTGATTCCGCTCTTTAAACAGCAGATACTGGAAGGCGGTCCCGTTACGCTGACTTCAAAGAATATGGTCCGCTACTTCATGTCGATACCTGAGGCCGTCGACCTCGTACTCCAGGCGGGAACCATCGGTAACGACCGCGACATCATGGTACTCGAAATGGGTGATCAGGTTAAAATATACGATATGGCCAGAAAACTCATCGAACTTTCCGGACTCGAACCCGATAAGGATATCGAAATAAAAATCACAGGAATGAGACCCGGCGAAAAAGAATACGAAGAACTCCTTACCGATGAAGAAACCGTTGACAGAACTCCCTATGACAGAATTTTCGTTTTCAGGAAAGGCAAAGACCGCATGTCCCATATGCCGGTTGACGTCGATAGAATAAAATCCTGTTTGGAAAGCGGTGACATCTGCGGACTCAAGGATATCCTCGTTAGCTGCATTCCCGAAAATAAATTCAATGAGGCCGCGCGGTGAAATCCCTCTGTGTCCTGAGACACGCAAAATCTACTCCATTGGATGCCGTTACTGAAGATTTCGAAAGGCCCCTCTCCGAAAAAGGCAAAAAAGATGCAGAGGAAATAGGCAGCTTTCTCGTTACTGAAAATGTTTCTGTAGATATTGTAATATCAAGCCCCGCGAAGCGTGCGTGGAAAACCGCAAAAAAAGTATCCAAAAAGATTGGATATTCTAAAGATCTGATAATAAGCGATTTCCGCATTTACGGGGCTGACAGTGCCGAACTGCTGGAAATCATAAAGGATATCGAAGACAAATACTCCTCCGCCATGATCTGCGGGCATAATCCGAGTGTTACCGCCCTGACCAATCTCATTATCGCCAGGTCGAGAATAGATGATATTCCTCCGTGCGGAATATGCAAAATCAATTTTAACATAGACTCCTGGAAAGACTTGAGCGAAAAATCTGGCTCGCTCGTCTTCTTTAAATATCCCTGAAGCGCCCCAGCGGCAAGGCCTGAAAACTTAAGAAAGATCTAGCGCCGGAAATCTGCTATTAACGACCTTGTTAGACAATAAGTTATAACGGAAATAAACTTTGTAAGATCAATTAACTTATCGATTTTTTGAGCTTACACTTTCTGGAAGGGTTCTTTTATATTTGAAAAAAAAAGGAATCTGCGTACCTTATGGAGCTTTTTTAACGGCAACCTGTTTTCAGGATTATTTTCATTACCATGTAAAGAAAGGGAAAAAAACATGGAAACACCATTTTACGGCCACGTAAGGCAGTATCAGAACATCCAGAAAGAAATCGACGCCAACATGAATGAGGTGCTGATGAGCGGTCAGTACGTCATGGGCCCGATGCTTAAGAAATTCGAAAAGGAACTCGCCGAAAAATACGGGTTCACTTACGCTATCGGCGTAGGCAACGGTACAGACGCAATATGGCTTACACTCATGGCTCTCGGCGTAGGCGCCGGCGATGAAGTTATTACTAACGCCAATACGTTCTTCGCCACAGCCGAAGCCGCATGGATTGTCGGCGCGACAGTCGTCCTCGTAGACTGCACACCCGATACCCGCTGCATCGATCCCGAAGCCATTAAAAAGGCTATCACTCCGAAGACAAAATGCATCCTTCCCGTACACCTCTACGGCCAGTGCGCCGATATGATCGCTATCAACGCGATCGTTAAGGAAATGAAACAGAAGGGCCAGGAAATATTCGTCATCGAAGATAACGCACAGGCTATCGACGCCGCGGGCGCAGACTTCAAGCAGGGCCAATACAGCAATGCAATGGCTACAAGCTTCATCATTCAGAAGAACCTCGGCACATTCGGTGACGGCGGCGCGGTATTCACAAACGACAAGAATATCTTCGACACCGTAATGAGACTCCGCAACCACGGTTCGGTAAAGCGCGAACATCATTCATTCGGCTTCAACAGCCGTCTCGATGATATCCACGCAGCTGTCCTCAGCGCAAAGCTCAAGCACATCACCGCATGGAGCGACAGAAGAATTGCCCTGGCAAAACGCTATACAGCCGGTCTTCAGGAATGCGCCGCGAAGGGTCTTGCCCTCCCGACAGTCAAAGCCGGATACCGTCATGTATTCCACCTCTACGTCGTCGAGACCAAAACTGGCGAACAGAGGGAAAGCCTTCTTAAGTTCCTTGTGAACAATAAAGTAGATGCCAAAACGCACTACGCTATCGCAGTCCACCAGCAGGAAGGTTATCCGTGGGGCAAGGAAGCCAGAATTTCCGGAAGCCTCGCGAACGCTGAAAAGAATGCAGCAACCTGCATCTCTCTTCCGATGTTCCCGGAACTCACTGACGCTGAAGTTGATTATGCTATCAGCAAAGTCAATGAATGGTGCAAGGCTAATCTCTAATTCCGCAAGGAATTCCAAAGGGGCTGAAAGGCCCCTTTTTTTTGGTACCTGAAAAAATAAATTCTGGAGAATTTCAATGGCTTATAAAGTTATGGTAGTAGGAATGGGAAAGCGCGGCAAACACCATGCCGATACTTTCCATGCCAACAAAAGTTTTCAAGTCGCGGGCATCTGCGATATTGATATGGCAAGGCTCGAAGCCGCCGCGCCTTCTCTCGGTAATCCCGTCATCGGCAGCGACGCCATCAAAATGGCTAACGAAGTAAAGCCCGACGTCTTCTGCTTCTGCACGATGCCGAACGTCCGCTATGATCTTATCAAAGTCGGTATCGACGCAGGCGCTAAACTCATCGCCTTCGAAAAACCGATTTCAGAAAACTTCTCCGAAGCGATAAAGATAAAAGACCTTGTCATGAAATCCGGAGTAAAGGCCGTTGTAAGCCATCAGCACCGCTACGGACAACACTACCGCAAGGTAAAGGAAGTCATCGAAAGCGGCGCAATCGGCAAAGTCCATACCGTTTACGGAACCTCCACCGGATGGATGATGCACATGATGACGCACCTCGTTGATTACATGAGCTGGTACAACGACTGCTACGATGTTGATTGGGTCATGGGACAGGCCGCAGGCAAAGGCAAGTTCGCCGATAAACACCCCTCTCCCGATTACCTCGCCGGCATTATCCAGTACAAGAACGGCGTGCGCGGCATCGTCGAATCCGGCGCGGGCGCTCCCGATGTCCCGGAAGTAGATTACTGGTGGCGCAAGTGCCGTATCGGCGCCCAGGGCGATCTAGGCTTTGCCGAAGTTCTTACGGGCGGCGGCTGGAGAGCTGTTACCAAAGACGGCGTGATGAGTGGTGAAGGCTGCATGAATTACGAACTCGACATGCCTCCCTACATTCAGGAAATGGCTGATCTTCTTGATGGAAAAATCAAGAAACACCAGTGCGATTTTGAGACCGCCTACAAGGGTTTCGAAGCCGTAATGGGAATATGCCGTTCCGCTGCCGACGGCGGACAGGTCGCTCTTCCGCTTTCTGCGGGCCCTGCGGAAATGGACGAGCTTAAAAATAAAATGAGTGATGCAAAAGTCCTCATTTCCAACGTCCCGGGCAATGCCAAGGAATACTTGGGAGCTTGAACAGCGCACTGCTTTAAGTGTAAACACAACGCGCCTCCTGATTTTTTCATGGGGCGCGTTTTTTTGTCCCGCAAAAGGGAAAATATCGGATGCAGAAACAGCTACACTGCCGGACGGATTGGCTTTTTAACAGTTCCGAACTTTTTTATCACCAGTATGATAGTGAGTGAGAGGATCAGATAGTTGAATATACCGGCAAAGTATATGAATCTTATACCGTATGCAGTGGCAAGCAGGCCGCTAAGAAGCGGAGCCGTAAACCAGCCGAAGGACCTCGAAGTACTCGCCATTCCGAAAACCATTCCCCTAATGTTCGGAGGCGTAACTTTCGAAAGCCAGACTTGAAATATCGGATCGAGCGAAGTCGAGCACATGGCCATGAAAAATCTGAATATGACTAACGTCGCCAGTGTTGAAGCAAATGCCTGAGGCAACATCGCCAGTCCCGCGATAACAGCCGCGACTACGGCTATCTTGGAAGGCGCAATCTTGTCGGTAAGGGAACTTACAATCATACTGCCGGCAATGGCGCCAAACCCGGCAACGGCGTTTATGGAACCTGTTCTCAGCGAGGCACCTTCCAGCTTTCCGTGTATCTCCTGCACCAACAGAGGAAACATTCCCGAATCGAAGAAAACGCAGAAGCCTGAGACGAATATTATAGCAAGAATAGGAAGCGCCGCCGAGAGTTTCGAAATATTGCCGGAAATAGTTTTTATGGAAGGCCAGATGGATGCGCCGACAACAGTCGTAAAATTCTCTTTTACGAAAAACCCCACCAGCAGTACCGGAAGAAAAAGCATTGAGCCGGAAACGATGAACGCCATCCTGTAACCGAAGGCGTCCGCAAAATAACCGCCGAGACTGTTTCCAGCCATGTTTCCTATGTAGATCATCGCGCTTAAAGAGCCTATCGCAAAGCCGCTTCGTTCAATGGGCGTATTTACTGAAACCATTGTCTGTGCGGCAGTTACGCTTCCGGTAAGCATCCCCTGAAGAAGCCGCAGGCCGATTAGCTGCCAGACATTTCCGACAAGCCCCATAAGCGTCAGGACGACAGCCCCCCCGACATAGGACCTTATAAGCATTATCTTCCTGCCGAATTTGTCCGAGGCCGAACCCCAGAATGGCGCGAAGATCATGAATGTCAGGGCAGGCGCCGCTGCAAAAACAGCCGTCCACATCTTGATTTGTGAAGGCTCTGTTATTCCCATTGACTGTATATAGAACGGCGCGAAAGGCAGACCAAAGCTAAATCCCATGATCGAAAAGAACTGGGCAATCCACATAAAAAACAGATTTCTCTTCCAGCTCAATGCCGGCATGATGCCAATCCCTTATAGTTCGGACAGAAATGCCGCTCTTTAAGAGGACATATAGTTAGGCGCATCCTTAAGCATGGTCACGTCATGCGGGTGAGCCTCTTTAAGCCCGGCATTCGTAACTTTTACGAATATCGCTTTATTCTGAAGCTCGGGAAGCGTCCTTGTTCCGCAATAGCCGCAGGAATATCTTACACCGCCCGAAAACTGATGGATGACCTCAGATATTGAGCCGCGGTAGGGAACCATACCCTCAATGCCTTGGGGTACAAGCTTTTTCTCATCGTCTACGTCCGCCTGTCCGTAACGCTCCCGGCTTCCCTTTGATGTTTTCATGGCGGCAAGGCTTCCCATGCCCCTGTAAACCACATAGCGGCGTCCCTGATGAATAATTTTTTCGCCCGGGCTTTCCTGAGTACCTGCAAGAACGGACCCCATCATCACGGAGGAGGCGCCTGCCGCTATCGCCTTGGCGACGTCGCCGGACTGGCGGATGCCACCGTCGGCAATCACCGCCACGTCATCTGGCAGAGCTTTTCTGACATTGTAAACGGCGCTCAACTGGGGAACGCCGACTCCGGCGACAACTCTTGTCGTACATATGGATCCGGGTCCTATGCCGACCTTGATTCCGTCGGCCCCCGCATCCGCAAGTGCTTTTGCGGCCTCTGCGGTGGCAATATTTCCCGCAATAACGTCTATTTCCGGATAATTTTTCTTGAGTTCTTTTACTGTTTCGATGACGCCTTTGCTGTGTCCGTGAGCGGTATCGACCACAATAACGTCAGCGCCCGCGGCGGCAAGGGCGAAGGCGCGCGCCGAGTCATAGGGCCCGATTGCTGCGGCGGCACGGAGCTGGTGATTCTTGTCCCTGTTATAGTCGGGCTCGACGTTTTCTATAAGCGTTTTGACGTCGTGGAAACTATAAAGCCCGACAAGTTTGCCTTTTTCGTCGACTATAGGAAGTTTGCCGACCTTCCTGGTTATCATTATTCCGAAAGCCTCGTTGAGAGCGGTCTCCTCGGGTGCGGTAACGGGATTCTTTGTCATCACTGTTTCGACCTTCATACTGTAGTCGGTAAGGAACTTAAGGTCCCTTGCCGTTACTATTCCCACAATGTTTCCATTTCTTTCGACGATTGGGAACCCTGAGAACGAGTACTTGCGCATCTCCTTTATTCTCAGCATCTCGTCAACGGTCTGATCGGGATAAAAGACCACGGGCGTTTTTATAAGTCCGTTGAGGTAGTGCTTAACCTTTCTGACTTCTTCGGCCTGGGCTTCGATTGAAAGGTTTTTGTGAATAACGCCTATTCCGCCAAGTCGGGCCATGGCGACCGCCATCTCGCTTTCGGTGACGGTATCCATAGCGGCGCTGAGGAACGGGATATTCATGGAAATATTTCTGCTGAGCTTTGTCGAGATATCCGCGCTTTCGGGAAGGAAGTCGGCATACTGCGTTACCAACGACACATCGTCAAAAGTAAGGCCTTCGTATTTAAAGACCTTCATGAATTCATCTATATGCGGGTTCGCCATCGAAATTCTCCGTAAATATTTAATTTATATTATATTTTTTATTCGCCGATGATCTTTACAAGCACTCTCTTTTTGCGTTTGCCATCGAACTCCCCGTAAAAGATCTGCTCCCACGGACCGAGATCGAGTTTTCCGTCGGTAACTGCGGCAACGACTTCGCGGCCCATTATTGTTCTTTTCAAATGAGCGTCGCCATTGTCTTCATAACCGTTGTGCGCATACTGGGAGTAAGGTTTTTCTGGGGCAAGCTTTTCGAGCCATTTCTCGAAGTCGGCATGAAGGCCGCTTTCATCGTCATTTATGAATACGGATGCGGTAATGTGCATGGCATTGCAGAGTAGCAGGCCCTCTTTTATGTTACTTTCGGCAAGACAGTCGGTCACATCGCCTGTAATATTGATGAATCCGCGGCGCGAGGAAATGTTGAACCACAGTTCTTTCCGGAAACTTTTCATTACTGCACCCTTTCAGCTGGTCAATCTTGAACCAAGCCCATGGAATATAATGCAAATCCGGAAGTATTCAAGAAATTCAAGGGAGGGACCGCTGTTGGTCGGGCAGTAATCCGCAAGAGATTAATGGGACAATGGGGGAGACGGCTGCCTTTCAATGAACTGGATTCGCTTTCTTTGCTCCATATTTCAAAAGCAGTTCCGCGATTGCATCATGCTTCTTTTGGGTGGCCAGAGATACCGAAGTTTCCCCCTTTTCGGTTTTCGCGTTAACATCAACCTTGTTCTTCAATAGAAACTCAACTTTTTCAATATCTCCATATTCCGAGGCGAGGATGAGCGGGGTGAACCCGTTCACATTCCGTTGATTTACGTTGGCTCCATTTTTGACGAGCAATTCAAGGGTTTTTGTTGTTCCGTATGCTGATGCAATTCCCAGAGGCGTATCGCCGCTATCTGTTTTCGCATCGACCTCCGCTCCATTTTCAATAAGGAGTGCGGCTATTTCGGGAAGTCCTTTTCGTGCGGCGTAATGCAGAGGAGTTGCGAAATTATTGTTCCTCGTCTTTACGCTAGCCCCTTTTTCTATGAGGAGCTTCACGCAGGCAAGACTTCCCTGATCGACTGCAAAAAAAAGTGCAGTTTTGAGGGTTTGATTCTCGCCGGCTTCAAGGTCTGCTCCGTTTTCAAGAAGTCTTTTTATGATATCGAAACTTCCGGATTGCGCAGCGTAGAGGAGGGCAGGTTTTCCATCTTTGGAAACGATATTAACATCGGCACCCTGCTTGATGAGTATTTCGGCAAGTTCTGTAAAGCCTTCCTGGGCAGCCCACATAAGAGGGGTTTTGCCGATTTTATCGCCGGTATTTATGTCTTTTATCTTTTTTATGATTTCCTTTATTGTTTCATTGTTCCGGTTCTTGGCGGCCCAGCAGAGGGGGCTTTTTAAAAAATTCTCGGTCTGAAGATCAGCTCCCTTCCGAATAAGAACCGCGACCATCTCGGAACTGCCGTTGGCGGCAGCATTTATAAGCGGTGTAAAACCGTAACTCGTAGAGGAATTCACATCGGCGCCCTTTGACAGGAGCATCTCAACGATTGGTGTTTTATCTCCGGAACATGCCATCACTAGGGCAGTGGCTCCGTTCTTATTTTTTCGGTCTATGCCAAGGAGCTTGGACTTGATGAGCTCCTTTACAACTTCGGTATTTCCTCTTTCAGCGGCCTGGATGAGCGCGGTATTTCCGTCAATTTGCGCAGCGTTTACGTCGGCCATATTTTCAATGAAAGCCCTGACTATCCTAGGGTGATTTTTTTCCGCTGCCCAGAGAAGCGGGGTCTTTCCGTTCTCATCCGTGTAATTTACATTGGCTTCATTTTCAAGAAGAAGTTTGGCTATTCCGGTATATCCCTTTCGGGCCGCCCACAAGAGCGACTCGCCGCCGGAATTGGCGACTGCGTCAATGGACTGACGGCTATTCAAAATATCCCGTACCTGCTCCTCGTCTCCATCCTGGGCCGCTCCAAGAAGCCGGGACGCTGCCACAGCTCCCTTTCCGGGTCCGCCGCATCCACTAAAAAAAAGCAGCGCAAAAAAAAGGAACGCGGGAAAAATAGTTTTTGACATTTCCATCCCCTTTGATTTCATTCTCCCGGACACTACCCCTAATATAACAGCGTTTCTCGAACAGGCAACCCCTGCCCGTTCTTATGAAATTAAGGCCTCTCGGCTTGAATATAATACATTCAGGACTATCTTCTGACGGATGTTTTTAAAATTGTTGACTAAAACAAACAGGACATGCCTATGTCTTATCTCATATATACAGACACCACTGGTGTCAAAAAGATTAAGCTTCAGAAAGAAGACCGTATCTCAATCGGAAGAAGCAAGGCCAATGACCTAGCCTTCCCGGGACACGGCAAAATCAGCCGCAAGCATACTTTAATATATTATTATCCGCAGAAAGACTCATTTGTGGTTGCTGACGCCGGTTCCACCAACGGCACCCTTATGAACGGAAATAAAGTAGCCTCCCCCATCATACTCTCAGACGGCGACGAAATCATCGTGGGAGATATAAGAATAAGGTATTCGGAAACTGACAATATCGAAAATGTCTCTAAAAAAATTGTGGACTCGTTCAGGACATTCTCCGCCGAACACCTTTCCGAGATTGAAACAACTAAAACAGTCGAGAGACTTGATGAGGATAAACTCGGCGGCCCGCTGCAGTCATATTCATACAAGCTCAACCTGATGCAGGGTACAGTCATCAAAAACTTCTCTATACTCCGAAAACTGGGAATGGATGATTCTGCGTCAGTATACCTGGCCAGAGCCGAAGGCGAGGAAAAAGCTGTAGCCTTGAAAATTTTTGATAAGGACATGTCCGACAATATCGTTGGCCAGGAGGATTTTCTCTCCTCATTTAAAAAAGCCTCCTCATTCCAACACATATCCTTCGTAAGGTATATCGACTGCGGAATACACAAGGGGCACCCCTATTACGCGATGAGCTACATGCCGAACGTAAGTTTAAAGATAAGAATATTTAAAACCGCGCCACTCACAGAGCTCGACGCAATTGATATGATCAGCGTAATAGGCACGGGTCTCAGCTATGCCTTCAACCAACACGGGATAATTCACTGCAACCTCAAGCCATCCAATATCCTTTTCAACTCGTCCGATGAAATAGAAATCTCCGATTACGGGTTCTCTGAATGGGCATCCCGGCACATCTCCGGTGGAGTCTCAGCCGCCTCCCCCTGGTACATAAGCCCCGAACAGATCCTCGGCGAAAACATTTCATGGCATTCAGATATCTACTCTCTCGGGATTATCTTCTTCCAGATGCTCACAGGCGTACTCCCATTCCATTCCATGGAAGAAGAGGAAATCCTCAGCATGCACATAGAAGAGCCTTTCCCCATGCCCAATGAGAGAAACCCGAACATCAAAATCCATGACGAAACAACAGAGTTCATAATGCGAATGACCGCAAAAGACCCGGGGAAAAGATTCCTGTCGTGGTCAGAATTCCTGAATGCCTCCCAAAAACTCTATGAAAAACTCGAAAACTATGAGATAATAGAGCCTTTCATTCCAAAAAAATCTGCGGCTCTGCTATCCTCACATACCCTCACAAGATCCAGAATCCAAAAACAAAAACTAAAATAAGAGGTCCAGCAGTGAAGCATATAAATGTACCTCCGGATAAACATGTCAAAGTTCTCGATGGTCAGGGTTGGGTGGGCCTTATCGATCACCTAGGCTCCGAAATAACAGCGGCGAATGCCGCACGCGTCTCTTTCGGGAAAATGAAGGAATCCATGGACGAAAAGGATGCCCAACTCCTTGATTATCTCATAGAGAACCGCCATACAAGTCCGCTTGAACATATCGTCTTTACGTTTAGCATTCACTGCCCGCTCTTTATTCGGGGCCAGTGGCACAGACACAGAACATGGTCATATAACGAGATATCGAGAAGATATACCGAAATAGACCTTGAGTTCTATACACCGGCGAAACTCCGCAAGCAGGCCCAGACTAATCGGCAGGCCTCAATCGACTCTCCCGATTTCGAGGATGCAGAACTCAGACAAATGATATCAGTCCATAACCAAACAAGCCTTGAGCTTTATAATAAGCTTCTTGACTTCGGCGTTTGCCGCGAGCAGGCCAGAGGCGTCCTCCCGCAGAACATGATGGTCACATTCTGGGGAACCGTCAATCTCGGCAACCTCCTGCACTTCCTTGAACTCAGGGACAGCGAACACGCCCAGTGGGAGATTCGCGAATACGCCAAAGCCATAAAACAACTCATCAAACCGATAGTCCCGCATATCGCCAAATATTATGCGAAAAAAGGACAATCCTGGTAAGAGGGGAAAATGGATTTTATCCCTAAAATAGCTTTGACCATGGGCGATCCCGCCGGAATAGGTCCGGAAATAGCCGTGCGCGCCGCCAACGACCCGAAAATAAAAAGAATCGCCGAAATCATCGTTTACGGGTGCCCTGACATTATTGCCGCCGCCGCCGAGAAATTTGCATCAGGCCATATCCCGCATATCTGCGAAACAGGTACTATGGAATATAGAGAACTTTCGCCGGGCAAAGCCGATGCCGAGTGCGGAATAATCGCTCGCAATACCGTAATTCAGGCAACAAATGACGCCATTGACGGAAGAGTCGACGCTATCGTAACCTGCCCCATGAACAAGGCATCGGTCAATCTTGCGGGGATTCGCTTCACGGGCCACACTGAGCTTATCGCCGAGCTCTGCGGCGTGAAAAATTTTGCAATGATGCAGTCCGCAGGCGATTTGAGAATCGCATTCGTGACTACCCACATATCCCTTCGCGAGGTCTCCGATCATATAACCGACGCAAGAATCATCGAAGTAGCCAATCTTCTCTGCGATGCCGTTAAGGCCGAAGAAATAGAAAAGCCCCGCATCGCCGCCGCCGCCATTAATCCCCACGCCGGAGAAAATGGCTACATGGGCAGCGAAGATGAGAAAGTTGTCAAGCCCGCCCTCGAAAAACTCAGAAAATCAGGAATGGACATCGAAGGGCCGTTCCCGCCCGATACTCTTTTCATAGAAAAAATCCGTTCCCGATTTGACGGGATCCTTTCAATGTACCACGACCAGGGCCACATCCCTTTCAAGATGCTCGCCTTTGAAAAGGGGGTTAACTCAACCCTCGGGCTTCCGATAATACGCACAAGTGTCGATCACGGCACCGCATTTGAAATAGCGTGGAAGGGAGTTGCCGATATGGGAAGCCTTATCGAAGCCATCAAGCTCGCCGCAAAAAGAGCGTCAAATCGCCCTCGTCAGACTTGAATCGAGGCTATAAAGTCAAGAATATCCTGGAAGGCTTCCTTCTGTTGCCATCTGTCAAGGGCGTAGAGAAAACCATGCTCCGCATTTTTATAGACTTTGTACTGTGCCTTAATCCCAAATCCCTTAAGTGTCTTAACGGCTTCTTCCGCCTGCCAGCATGGAAACATGTGTTCATTGCCTGCGACAAGAACAAATGCAGGGCATGAATCCTTCGAAAGATAGTGTATCGGCGAAACCGCTTTATATTTTCCTTTGGCCTCAGCGTAAGGAGCCTTCATTCCCGCTTCCATCGCACTGAGTATTCCGGGAAATATGTCCTCCCAAGGTTCAAAATGAAGAGCTGGCGCGTGAAGGGCCGTTCCCATCGGCTTTATCCATTCGTTTTGCATCATGTAGCCGCATAGCGAAGTTTTTTCTCCGCACTCGCCGGGTTTGGCAAAGGAAAGGAGTCCGGCGAGGTGTCCGCCGGCCGAGGAACCCATAGTAACGATTTTAAGGGGACGTCCCTTTGTCTTTAGAAAACTGGTAAATATATCGTAGCCGTGTCTTATATCGGTAAGCTGGTCGAATATGTCAACCCCGGGAACAAGCCTGTAATCGGTAGAGGCACAGATAAATCCGCGCCTTCTGAATTCCTCCATCAGCACGTGATAGCCTGTTCTCGACCCGGCATTCCAGCCTCCGCCGTGGACAAAGAAGAGGGCCGTATCCTGTGATAGTTCCCCGGGTTCAAAAATATCGAGTACCCGTCCGGAAATGAGCGGGTCGTCAAAGTATATTGATTTGTATTCGTAGGACATTTTTTATTCTTTTGAGGCCAGATCTGGTTTTCTCGCCGCGGCCGTCTCGTCCATACGCCTTACGGGGGTTGTTACCGGACACCTTGTTATTTCCTCGGGGTTCTTCAGGGTAGTCTCGGCGATTTCGATCATCGCCTTGATGAATGTATCGATATCCTCCTTTGATTCCGTTTCCGTGGGTTCTATCATCAGAGCTTCGGGAACGATAAGCGGAAAATATATTGTCGGCGGGTGAAACCCTCTATCTATAAGTGCTTTAGCAATATCGAGGGCATGAACTCCTTTTTCCGTCTGCTTCGAGGCGGAAAACACGCATTCGTGCATGCAGACCCTCTTGTACTTCTGGTCATAGTACGGAAGGAGTTTAGTCCTGATATAGTTCGCGTTCAGGACGGCGTTTTCGCTGATTCTGACTACGCCCTCCTTCCCGAGAGTGAGGATATAGGCATAAGCCTTCAGTATGACTCCGAAATTCCCGTAGAACGGCGCTATGTAGCCGATTGATTCCGGAAAATCATACTTAAGCGAATATGTTCCGTCTTCACGCTTTACGACCCTCGAAACGGGCAGGAACGGCACGAGCTTATCACATACGCCTACCGGGCCTGAACCTGGACCGCCTCCGCCGTGCGGGGTTGCGAAAGTTTTATGTAGATTCACATGCATCACGTCAAATCCTAGATCGCCGGGTCTCAGACGCCCTATGATGGCGTTCATGTTCGCCCCGTCGCAATAGCAGAGGCCGCCGGCCTCATGAACGAGTCCGCATATTTCTTTCACATTAGGATCGAAGAGACCGAGCGTATTGGGGCATGTGAGCATCAGACCCGCAACTTCGGGACTGAGCGCTTCACGAAGCGCCTTGATGTCTACATTCCCCTCTTCGTCGGACGGCAATACCTTGGTCGTAAAGCCCGCCATTGCGGCTGTTGCCGGGTTCGTGCCGTGCGCGGCATCCGGAATGAGCATTATCTTGCGCTTCGTATCTTTTGCGGCCTTATGATAGGCGGCAATAAGCATCACTCCGGCAAGTTCCCCGTGCGCCCCGGCCATTGGCTGCATGGTGCACTGCGAAAAGCCAAGAATTTCACTCAAGAGCCGTTCCGACTCATAGATAACCGCAAGCGCTCCCTGTGTCAGGGCTCCGCCGTTCCTGAGTTGAGGTAAAAGCGGATGAAGATCCGAAAACCCCGGAAATCTGACTATTTTCTCATGAAATTTTGGATTGTACTTCATAGTACATGAACCTAGAGGGTAGAAGCACGAGTCAAGCCCTATATTCATGCGGCTGAGAAGCGTAAAATGCCTTACAGCTTCCTGTTCAGACACTTGTGGAAGAGCCGCTGGTTTTTCTCTTTTAAGGCATTCCGGCACCGCACTGGCGTTGCCGACATCTGAAACGGGGAGTACCGAACCTCTTCGTCCTTCTTTTCCCTTATTATAAATCAATTCCATAATACTGCCTCCATCGCGTTCGCGAAGGCTTTTATTTCTTCACGTGTCCGCTTTTCTGTAACAGCTATCAGAAGCTGGTCTTTCCTGTCATCGTAGTAGCGACCGAGCGGAAAACCCGCGGCAAAACCTTTTTCTATCATTCTGCCTGTGATTTCCGAGGCGTCTCCGGGAAGCTTTATCACAAATTCATTAAAGAACGATTCCGGACCGACAGCCTGAACTCCTTTTATGTTAAGAAGTTCCTGGCGCGCAAAGACGGCTTTTGACTCGCAAAGTTCGCCAATCCTCAGAAAACCCTGTTTGCCGACGCATGAGAGGTAGGCAAGTGCCGTAAGGGCGCAGAGATTTTCGTTCGAGCAAATATTCGACATCGCGTTTTCCCTGCGGATATGCTGTTCCCGCGCCTGAAGCGTAAGGACGAAACCTGTCTTCCCTTCTGAATCAACAGCCCTTCCGCAGATGCGCCCGGGCATTTTCCTCATATACTTTTCGCGCACCGCCATAAAGCCGAGGTAAGGGCCCCCAAAACTAAGCGGAATGCCGAGGCTTTGCCCTTCGCCGGTAACGATGTCAAAGCCCATTTCGCCGGGGGTCTTGAGTACCGAAAGCGCTGTCGGATAGACGGAGCATATGGCGACGACCTTCTTCTCATGTGCCTTATCCACAAGTGCTTTCCAATCTTCGGCACATCCCATGAAGTTCGGATACTGCGCAATCACACAAGCGGTTTTATCCGAAACGGCGGCGGCCATTTTATCTACACATGAAGAAACGCTGGAACTTTCTATTTCAGTCTCAACGAGTTCCACATCAAGATTGCTGCTGTAGCATTCTATCATTTTTCTGTAGATAGGCGAGACGGCCTTCGATATTACGGCCTGACGTCTGCCGGTAATCCTGACAGCCATCATCATCGCCTCGAACAACGCGGTTCCGCCGTCGTACATCGACGCGTTTGAAACGTCCAGCCCTGTCAGGCGGCATATCGCCGACTGGTATTCGTAAATGGACTGAAGCGTGCCCTGCGACGCTTCCGGCTGGTACGGGGTATACGCCGTGTAAAATTCCGATCTCGAACATATCTCGCCCACAGCGGCCGGAATAATGTGGTCATAGAAACCACCGCCCACGAAGCATGTAAGCTCTGACGCGTTAAGTTCGGAAAGTTTTTTAAGTTCGTTTGTTACTTCGAATTCGGATTTACCGGACGGAAGGTTTGAAAGCGTGGGGGCCTGGTGCTTAATCCCTGCCTTTTCCCACATTTCATTTATGCTCTCAAGTCCCACAACATCAAGCATTTCCTTCCGGTCCGCCTCGGTATTGGCTATATACGGCAAGGTATTGATTCCTTTAACTTTAGTTTAGTTTATTTCCACACACATTTTCAATGAGGCATCCGGAAAGAAGTATATCAGGCTTCTTTAAGATATTTCGCGTAAGCTTCTTCGTTCATAAGCTCATCGAGTTCGTCATGGTCGATATTGTCGAGCTTGCATATCCAGCCTTCGTCCTCGGGGGAGACATTTATGAGGCCAGGATCGTCGACCAGTCTTTCGTTGACTGCTATAACGGTGCCGCTGGCTGGCGCGTAAACATCGGAGGCCGCCTTTACAGACTCGACCACGCCGAGAGTATCGCCCAGAATAAGGTCGTGTCCTATTTCAGGAAGCTCGACATAGGTAATGTCGCCGAGTTCTTCCGCCGCATGCTTTGAAATCCCTACATAGGCGACTTCGCCATCCAGCCATATGCACTCATGATCCGCTGAATAATATTTCATCTTATTACTCCATTATTTATAATTGTCTAAAAACAAAATCATTTTCGAGAATAAAAAGCATTCTAAAAAACAAAATTCAAGAAAATAATCCTGTATTTTTAGTTTTTTTTAGATGTTTTTTCTTGCCGTACCATTTTTATAGAACGGTAGTTCTCCTATAACACCATCTATCGAAGCCTTCCCGGCGTCAAGGCTTACCCTGGTCCCCGCCGAAGACGGAAATCCACTGTAAATATATGCCATGGCCACGGCTTTACCGAGGGATGGACCGAAGGCCCCTGAGCTGACCTTTCCTGCCTCTTTCCCGTCAATCCTTACAATCGAACCTTCACGTGCGGCCCTGCGGCCGTCAAGCTCAATCGCGACAAGTTGCTTTTTCGCGGGACTTGAGACGAGGACTTCGCTGCCGATGAATTTTCTACCTGATTCCAGTTTAAGCATTTTGCCATAGCCAGCCTCGACCGGAGTCGTCTCTAAATTGAGTTCATGTCCGTAAAGAGCATAGCCCATTTCGAGCCTGAGAGTATCTCTCGCACCAAGTCCGGCCGGCTTCACATTTTCCTGCGCCATAATGATATTCCATATATCGACGGCCTTATCAGCGGGTACGTAAATCTCAAATCCAAGCTCTCCGGTATATCCGGTACGGCTCAGGAGACAGTCGACAGAACCGATTCTGCCTTTTATCCACTTGAAGTAGCCGGGAAGCGTTTCACGTTTGAAGCCCAGCTTCTCAATGACTTCGACTGAAAGTGGACCTTGAATATCGAATTTCGCGGTCTCGTCGGACTCGTCGGTAAAAGTACAGCCCGAGGGCAGATGCCTCCGGAACTGCGCCGCATCCCCATCTCTGGTCCCCGCGTTGACGACGATAAAAAACTCATCTTCAGTTATGCGGTAGACAAGAAGGTCGTCGATGACCGTTCCCTTCTCGTTAAGCAGAAAATTATATCTGCATACGCCCGTTTTCTGGTCACGTACCGGTCTCGCGAGGATTCCGTCGAGGGCTTCCGCGCTGTCTTTTCCCTTGACCCTGAACTCCCCCATGTGGCAGATATCGAAAAGCGAAACCTTTTCTCTGGTGTGGGCATGTTCTGCGAGTATACCTTCGGCGTACTGTACGGGCATGTTCCAGCCCGCGAATGGAACCATTCTTGCGCCGAGCTTCACATGCTCATTCGCAATGGGAGTGCTTCTGAGCTCCTCCATTATTATACCTCCTTAGTAGTTAATAGTGTAGAAACGTATCTTTAACATGTTTTCATACAAAGTCAAATTTTTGTAAATTAAATTGATATATATATGTCGGGATGTATTTTGATTCAAACTATATTTCAGCAAAGTTGCCGGAAAATGAGTAAAGTTCCTAAAAAGAAATTTTCTGAAAAGCTTAAAGAAGTAAAAGGGTTTCTCGATCCGTTCTGTGAGAAATACCTGGACTCTGAACTCGCGGCGTTATCAAATAAGCTTCTCAAAAAATCTTTAACATCTGACGGGATAAAAAAAAGTCGTCCTGAAATAATCGCCTCTGCCGTAATAGTCGTGATAGCCAGGCTTAACTTCCTTTTCGATAAGGAAAATGATATATACCTCAGCCTCGACAAAATATGCACTTTTTTCGACTGTAAGAAGAGTACCGCCTCCGCAAAAGCTTCAAACATTGAAAAAATTTTTGATATATCCACGGGGAACGAGGAATTCTCCCTTCCCGAGATAGCCGACGAACTGGCCATGGTCGAACTGCCCAACGGCCTTATTGCGACACGAAATATGATCAGGGACATGCCCGCCTTATTTTCCGTAGGGCTTGGCGATTTCGAAAAATATGCGCCGCTCTTTCAGCAAATAACAGGACTCGACAAGGACGAACTCAGAAACCGCATTGAAAGCGAGTTCGACAAATCCGAAAAGGAAATAGATACTGAACAGCTTTCCCTGCGCGAAATGGAACTTCGTGAGGCGCGCCTTAACACAAGAATCGAAAAGGCCCGCGAGAAAATAGAAAAACTTACAGACCTCTACGGCGATCTCTTCAGCCAGCTTCTCTAGCGCTAAGAAGCCTTCGCCTCATCCAGCCGGATGACCGGGTTGAAAGAGTGGCCGGCGGCGGATATATTTGAGATTGCTGGAATTGTTAATCAAAATAGGAGCCGGAATATGCGGAAATCCGAAAATCCGGAATCGGAAGAAATAAAAGCTGTACTTTTTGAGATGGGCGAAAAAGCCCGCATAGCTTCATATGAGCTTGCCGCCATGACGGTACACGCTAAAAATGAATGCCTCATGGCGATGGCCGCCATGCTGGAAAGTTCGACCGATGAAATACTCGCGGCCAACGAAAAAGATATGCGCGCCGGAATGGAAAACGCCATGTCGGTCGCAATGCTCGACCGACTCCGCCTTTCCCACGAAAGAATATCCGAAATGGCGCAGGGCTTGCGCAATGTTGTTTCACTGGAAGACCCCGTCGGCAGGAGATTGTCCACAGTCATAAGACCTAACGGACTTAAAATTGAAAAAATATCAGTCCCGATCGGGGTAATCGGAATTATCTACGAATCCAGACCCAATGTGACGGTCGATGCCGCAGGCCTTTGCCTGAAAGCAGGAAACGCCGTCATCCTTCGCGGCGGTTCGGAAGCCATAAATTCAAATATAGCTCTCGCTCGCGCTCTGCACGCAGGGGGCACAAAGTCAGGACTTCCGGACGGAGCGGTACAGCTCATTCCCTGGACAAGCCGCGAAGCCGTTCAGGTAATGCTTAAGATGAACCAGTACATCAATCTCATCATTCCGCGCGGCGGCGAGAGCCTTATAAAGACAGTCGTTGAGAATTCAACAATCCCGGTTATCAAGCACTACAAGGGCGTATGCCATATATATGTTGACTGCGAATATGATGCGGATATGGCTCTCAGGATAATCGAGAACGCAAAATGCCAGAGGCCGGGAGTCTGCAACTCCATTGAAAAACTTCTAATCAATGAGTCGATACTCAATGAATTCGGGCCGAAGGCGGCGCAGCTCCTTACTGAAAAAGGCGTGGAATTAAGAGGCGATGAAAAATTCTGCTCAGTCGTTCCCTCCGCAATACCGGCCTCCGATTCCGACTGGTCTGAAGAATACCTTGGCCTTGTTATTACGGTGGGCGTTGTAAATGACGTTGAAGAAGCGATTTACCATATCAACAAGTGGAGTTCATCACACAGCGACGGGATTGTTACGGCGAATCCCCAAACCGCCGAGAAATTTCTCAATGGAATAGATTCCGCCGCCGTCTACTGGAATGCCTCGACTCGCTTTACCGACGGCGGAGAATTTGGCATGGGTGCTGAGATTGGAATAAGCACCGACAAGATCCATGCACGCGGCCCGATGGGACTGCCGGAACTTAATACCTATAAATACTTGGTCATCGGCAATGGGCAGATCAGGGACTGACGGGGTCGTTCAGCATATTTTCCCGGGCTGGGCGCTGCCTGAGGAGCTTTATGCTCCCTATGAAAAAATGGTGGAACTGACAATTTTTCACAGCGCCGGATTTTTTTCAAAATGCGCCACACGGAAAATTGAAGATGCTTTTTCCCTGTATACCGATGAACAATGTTTTATAACCGCCCATTCCATGGGTTCGCTTTTCGCGCTGAAGACCGCCGCGGCTTCAGAGAATGTGAGAGCGTTAATCCTTTTTTCGCCGTTCGCAAGATTTACGTCCAGCATGTCCTATGACGCGCAGGATTATGAAAGTATTGACGCTATGAGAAAGCATTTGAACACAAATCCTGAGGCGCTCATTAAAAGTTTCTGGAGAAAAATGGCAAAGCCCGAAAATTTTGATATAAGAATTCCCGCGTTTCTCAATGTCCCGACATTGAGGGAAGGACTCGATATTCTGGCAAATAGCGATATGCGCGACGTTCTCCCTGAAATCAGAATCCCCGTCCTTATCTTTCAGGGAACAGGCGATTTGATAAGCACTCCGGTCATGACATCTTTTGTGAAAAAAAATGTCCCGCACGCCGAGCTTGTCATCATAGAAGGCGCCGGACACGCATTACCTTTTACAAGACTGGATGAATGCATGAAAAAAATAAAAAGCTTCCTCTCGGAGACATTTGGAAAATGACCGTCAGAAAAGAAAATATTGCCGAGAATTTTTCCAGAAGTTCCTTTTCATATGCTGAACACGCGTTCGTTCAGAAACGAGCAGCAGGGAAACTCTACGACATGCTGAACAATCTGAATCCACAGCCTGAAAAAATCATTGAAATCGGCTGCGGCACAGGTTTTCTTACGGAAAAACTCTTCGCCGGTTTTCCAGAAGCGTCGTTCCTGATATGTGACCTTTCGGATGAAATGCTGAAACGCTGCAAAACTGAAAACCCGGAGTTAAGGGGAAACGTTGTGTATAAGGCATGCGACGCCCTTGACGCACTCGCGTTTCCGGAAACGTTCGATCTCGCTGTCTCGGGGTTGACTTTTCAGTGGATGGAGGATACGCTTCCTGTCGTCATAAAAAATATATATGAAAAACTTAATCACGGCGGAGCACTTGCGTTCAGTACGCTCACCGATAAAACTTTTCCAAAATTGAGAGAGGCGTTCGCTTCGGCCGGAAGTATTTTCCCCGGGCCGCAACTCTACCCGGCGCAGGATATCCGGTCAATGTGTTCAATCTTCGAAACCTGCAGATTTAGCGAAGAAACGGAATATGTCGACTTCGCGTCTCCCTTGGATTTTTTGCGGCATATTAAACGAACGGGCGCCGGAAATGCCAGCGGGAAACCAATCCCTCCGTCAATCCTGAAAAAGGCAATCGAATATCTCGCAGGTGAAAATAACGGCACACTGCGTGAAGAATATCATCTTATGTTCTGTTACCTGAAGAAGTCCTGATATGAAAATATTTGACGGTAAAAAGGTAAATATACTCACTGTAGGCTGCCGGTTAAACCAGGCAGACTCGGCACTGCTGGCCGGAAGACTCACAAACGCGGGATTCGAGATGGTCAAGCCCGGCTTCAAGTCCTATGCCGACGTAATAATAATCAACTCGTGCGCGGTAACTTCCGAAGCTTCAAGAAAGAGCCGCCAGGCCGCCAGACGCATAAGAAAAGAGCATCCCGAAAGCTGCATCGTCGTCACCGGCTGCGGCGCGGATACCGAAAAAAACGCATGGCTCGAAGAAGATTCGGCCGACATTGTCATTTCAAACGAGGAAAAGAAAAGTATTATCCACCATCTTCAGAATTTTTATTCACAATGCGAAACAGCCGCGGACGGAAAGCAGACACCGGAGGTCTCCGACCTCTTCCGTGAAAAGACGAACACCCTTTTCCCATTCAGAAGCCGTGCTTTTCTTAAGATTCAGGAAGGCTGTAACTCATACTGCTCGTACTGCATAGTCCCTTATGCAAGGGGTCGCGAACGCTCGCGGGAAATTGGGGAGGTAGTCTCCGATTTCCAAAATATGCGGGAAAACGGGTTTAAGGAAATCGTTCTTACCGGAGTCAACATCTGCACCTACAAATGCGGCAACACGAGCCTTTCGGGACTCGTCAGGGAACTTGCCGCAATCGACGGTGATTTCAGGATAAGACTCGGCTCCACAGAGCCGCACCCTTCAAATTACGAAATCATCGATGTTATAGAATCATTCCCGGAAAAGATCTGCCGTTTTTTGCACCTGCCGCTTCAACACGGTACCGATGAAATACTTAAGGCAATGAACAGGAAATATACTGTCGCCGAATACACCGCGTTTGCCGCCGAAGCGAGAAAGAGAATTCCGAATATACACATAGGTTCCGATGTCATAGTCGGCTTTCCCGGCGAAACGGAAAAACTCTTTCAGGAAATGCGGGATCTCATCCGCAAACTGTCCTTCGCAAACCTCCATATTTTCTCGTATTCGAAGAGAGAAGGAACGCCAGCCGCAAGCTTCCCTAATCAAGTCACGGCGGATAAAGCGGCTGAACGATACGCCGTACTGTCCCGCGATGCCGAAGCAAGCGCGTTCTCCTTCGCAAAATCCCAGATTGGCAAGGAGCTGCTTGTCCTTGTCGAAAAAATACTCCCCGATTCCGCCGAAGGCTGGAGTGATAATTATGTAAGAGTCAGAGCTTCCGGCAAAAGTATACGTAAAAACTCTTTTTTAAAAGTCATTCCCTCGACAGCATTGAGTGATGGAACCCTCGAGGCCAACTGATTTTTTACGCCTTAAAATTTAAATTTGCGCCCGGCCCCGAAAGTGGGAGAGATTGAATCAGGGAAAAACTCTGGATGTTCCGGGCGGTGAAATGCTTGCAGTAGCGGTCTTCTCAGGAATCCTCCACTGCATTTTCAAAACGATGTCGGGGCAAAAAATTGAATAACTGCTGAAAGATTGTATTATAATGCATTGTAAACGAGTTCCTGCTTGAATATCAATGTTTTAGACGACTTTAATATACAAACAGTTCTCGTTTACGCTAGTTTTTCAAAAAGTTTACCGGACAGTAGTGATTAAGCATAGATTTACGGGAGTGTTTTTATGTACAAAAAACTGTATACGGAATTCAGAAAATCATTTGATTTTGAAACATTTAAAAAGAATTCGTTCGCTATTCACGGGTTTGAAAAAACATGCTCATACAATGATTTTGCAAAGGCTGCAGAATACTGCTTCCACAAATTCAAAGAAGCTGGTGCTTCCGATGTTAGAAAAATAGTCCTTAAGGCCGATGGCAAAACAAGTTACATGGACTACATAATGCCAGAGGCATGGGATATCGAAGATGCCAAACTTGAGATATTGGACGCTTCTCTTTCCGAGGAGATGCGGCTACTGTCCGACTTCAAGAAAAATACCCTCTGCATCGGGAACCGAAGCGCCCCTACTCCGGTAGACGGAATGGATTGTGAAGTCGTAAGATGGTCCGATTATGTGGACAAAAAAGTTGATATAAAAAACAAGGCAGTTTTTACGACTATTCATCCCGGGCAGATGTATTCTGCGGCTGCAGATGCCGGAGCAGTTGGAATCATATCGTCATATTCGCCGGCAGCCGAAGAATGTCCTGACGATACTTTCTGGCTTAACGGTATGTCAAGCCCCGGCTGGTATCACACAAAGGAAGATAAAAAGATATTCTGCTTTTCTATACCCCCGAGGAAAGGCAGTTTTTTTTCCAGGTTTCTTGACGAGGGCCAGGCCAAAGTCAGGGCAACAGTCAAAAGTCGTATTTACGATGGTGAAATTTTTACGGTAACAGGTCGTATTCCGGGAAAGTCCAAAGAAGAAATATGCCTGTTTGCACATATGTATGAGCCGTTCATCCCCGATGATTCGACAGGGGCCGCAATCATGATATCCATGTGCCAGGCAATAAATAATTTAACTTCTGAAGGAAGAATACCTGAACTACAAAAAAGCATACGTTTTGTAATCTCGATGGAGCGATATGGATTTGCCCAATATTTAAGAAATAGCAAAAATACTTCCAAAATGTTGTGCGTAGTAAATATGGACAGTATGTTCCACAGTTCCAGGAAGGCTGGTATTCTTCCTGAATTGAGGATCTGTCCCGCAAGCATGCCATTTTTCAGCGACCTCATGATAAAGGATATTATCGAAGGATGCAACCCAAAATTAAAATATACGGAGAAAAAAGGAAATCTTTCTAGCGACACCTTTGGTTCCGATAAAAAAATAGGTGTACCGACAACCTGGCTCTGGACGCCTTCCGGAAAATATCACCACAATTCGAATGAAATATTTTCAGAACCTGACTGGGACACAGGATTTGAGATAGTATCTGTGATTGGAACTTACTTGCTGTTTCTTTCGACAGCGGAAAAGGACGCTCTCCGAAAATTGGGAAAGCGACTAGACGGGATCGCAGAGAAAGAACTAGTCTCGGAATTCATACAATTAAAATCTATGCTTAAACACAAGGAACTGTCCGTGCGAGACTCGATTGAAAAGGCCACCTTCCTTTCTTCCATCCAGAAAGACAGAATAATATCTCTCAACAACATCATATCTAGCGTCGTGGATGAAAGACGAACTGCAAATAAGTTTGGAAAATATGCCAGGCAATTTGCAGCCAAAACGTGTGATGATTTTCCCAAGGCGATATTTTCAAAAATGGAAAGGAAAGCTTCCAATATCGTACTAAAAAGGATTGGAAAAGATATGCCATTTTCATTGACTAAAGTCCCTTATGATAAAAGAATTAAACATCCTTCTGATCCTTACATGTATTCACTTATAAACTGGATGGATGGCAAACGCAGCCTCTATGAGATTATGCGCTTCATAGAATTTGAGCATGGTAAAAAATACAGTGACAGTGATATCAATGAACTGATCGAATATTTCAAATATCTTACAAAATACGGCTATTTTAAAATGCTTCCCAAATATCGTCTGACAAAAAGCAATATTATTCAGGGACTTCGAAAACTCGGGATAAAAAAAGGCGACAGATGTATTCTGCACTCTTCGCTTTCGTCCATGGGTGAAGTTAAAGGGGGGGCGGAAACGGTTTGCTTGGCCTGTATGGAAGCTCTTGGAAATAATGGTGTTCTGATGATGCCTTCCTTTAATCACTACGAGGCTGTGAGCGAAAGAGGAAAAGGCTTCTATGATCCACTGCAAACGCCAACGACAAACGGCGCGGTACCTGATTTTTTTTGGAGAATGAAGGGAGTTTTTCGTTCACTCGATCCGTCACATGCGGTTGCCGCGTGGGGAAAGAATGCTGCTGATTATGTAAAAAATCACCATAATGTCCCGACTATGGGGTACGGTTCTCCACTAGAACTTCTGGAACAGGCAGATGGTAAAGTCATTCTGATAGACTGCCCTGATGCAAATACATTTCTGCATGTTGTTGAAATGACGAACGATGCCCCATGTCTCGGAAAACGGACTGAAGAATACAATGTAAAACTTCCAAGCGGGAAAATGGTCAAGTACCGGACATGGGGCTGGCGCAACGGTCCATGCAGAGTGTTTTCAGCACAAAAACACTATGAACTGATGAGAAGTGGAAAACTGATGAAGGAAGGCGAGATCGGCGGTGCTCATGTAATGGTTTTTGCGCTGAGTGATTTCCGAAAAGTCTATGAAAAACTTCTTAGAGGCAACATTCCCGGAGTGGCTGGCTGTTCCGGATGCCCAAGAAAGCCAAGAAAGGTCGCCGCGACAGTTCCAACAGACTGGCATAAGCATATCCGCAAAATAATTTAGAAAATTGCGCATACCGCATACCGTTTTGGGGGCCGTCAGGGACTATATCACCCCAGATGAACCCTATTTCGGCGCTTGTAATCCGAGCAGAAACGTTATATGATTATTCGGAGATTTTACACCAATCTTTGATTTAAAAGTTGCTGATGCTTATTTTTTCATAGTTCATTTTAATATTTCGAATGTGAATGTATTTTTATCATTATACGGAAAAAATAAAAATGGACCATACAACACACCATGCAGGAAAAAAATGACAGGGCATAATCTTATACAGTCACAGGAATTGAGGCAGGAGCAGATACTTGCGCCTCAACAGATACAGTCACTCGAGATATTACTTACCCCAATGCTCCAGCTTCAGGAGAAAATCAACCAGGAATTATCGGAAAATCCCGTTCTTGAGCTGGAAAAACCGCCTGGCGAGGAACTTGCCTCAGACATGGAACCGGAGGCCGGTCTTGATGTTGAGAGTTCCGATGACGGTGGGGCCATTGAAAACAGGGATAGGTCCGAAGATGCGATTGATTCGATTCTCAAGCTGGCGGATTCATGGCGCGATTTTCCTCCTCCGCAACATTCGAGGAATGATTTTTCCGATGATGACGAGGAGAAGCGTCAGCACTTTTTTGATTCCATAGTGGAGGAGACCTCGCTGCAGGAGCAGCTTCTTGAGCAACTTCGTTTCTCGGATTCCGATCCGCTCATAGGCAGAATAGCCGAACTCATTATAGGGAGTATCGACGATTCCGGATATCTCAGGAGTCATCTGGCCGACCTTGCTACAGCTTCTGAGTCTGACATTCGGGATGCGGAGAAGGCGCTCAAGCTGGTGCAGTCTTTCGAACCGCCGGGGATAGGGGCAAGAGACCTCCGTGAGTGTCTGCTTATTCAGCTTGAGAGAAGGAACTCGGACGATAAGCTTATTATCCAGCTGGTTTCTGAACATCTCGACGATATTGCGAAGAACAGGATAGTACAGGTTGCCAAGAAGATGCGGCAGACTCCTGAACAGATATACGCGCTAATCAATACGCTTAAAAATCTTAATCCATATCCGGGCGCAGCTATTTCTCACGAGAATCCGATATTTGTAATTCCCGAGGTGATAGTCGAAAAGATAAACGGCGAATATGTTATAACCTCGAACGATGAACAGCTTCCGCGTCTCAAAATATCGGGGCTTTATCTCAAACTGCTTGATAATCCGGACACCCCGCACGAAGCAAAGGAATATATAAAGAGCAAGCTCATGAACGGGAAGATGCTTCTGAAGAGTCTTGAACAGCGTCAGAGTACCATTCGCCGGATAGCTGAGGTCGTTGTAGATAATCAGTACGACTTTCTTGAGAAGGGAATCGAGTTCCTCAAGCCTATGACGATGCAGCAGGTGGCCGACAAGCTCGGCATGCATGAGACAACCATCAGCCGCGCAATAGCCAATAAATATATAAAGATACCTGGCGGTCTCTTCGAGTTCAGATTTTTCTTTTCTTTCGGTTATCACGCTTCTGACGGTGAGGAGCTTTCCTCAAAGAGCGTAAAGGAAAAGATAAGGGAGTTTGTGATGAAGGAGAATCCTGAGAATCCACTTTCGGACAGCGTGCTTTCCCAGATGCTCAAAGAACAGGGGATTCCCGTCGCCAGGAGGACTGTTGCCAAATACCGGGAGGAAATGGGGATACAGTCCTCTCATCTGCGCAAAGAATTCGCCTAGTCGGGTAAATTACCGGACACTGAAAACAAAACAACTATGTCTTCGAATGGCCGGCCAATCAAGCGCAGGTCATTATTATTTCGTAGGCAGCAGCGCCGTCAATATCGGCATTTTCGCCGAACGCGACAGAACGCTGATCAAACCTGTCACGTATTTTCGAGGCCGCTTCCGAGGCGTTTATCCCGTAATCGGCCAGATGCGTTGAGACATCAAGGGAATTGAAGAAATCTTCGGTCCTGTTTATTGCCTCATCAATGGCTCTTTCCTCGTTGTCGGACTGTATGGCGAATATGCGTCTGGCATACTGAATAAGCTTGTCATGTTTGTCTTTTCTTTTATAGCGCCAGAGCGCGGGAAGGATTACCGCGAGCGAGCGAGCGTGGTCGATTCCGTAAAACGCGGTCAGTTCGTGTCCTATCATGTGCGTTGCCCAGTCCTCTTTTTGTCCGCAGGCCAGCAGGCCGTTCAATCCGTTGGACGCGGCCCACATGAGGTTTGCGCGGACATCGTAATTTTTGGGCTCGGCGACTACTCTCGGGGCCTCTTCTATCAATGTGTTTATGACGGCCTCGGCCTGCCTGTCCTGGAGTGGAGCGTTGTTGACAATGGTCATATACTGTTCCATCACATGGACGAATGTATCTATTATTCCGTTTGCGACCTGACGCGGCGGGAGCGAGAATGTGAATTCAGGATCCATTACTGAAAAGCGCGGATATACTAGGGGACTGCTGAAATGAAGTTTTTCCATAGTCGAAGCGCGTGAAATTACCGAGTTTGCATTCATTTCCGAACCGGTCGCCGGAAGCGTAAGGACACAACCGAAGGGGATTGCTGAATTGAGCATTATGCCGGGCTCTGAAAGGATGCTCCATGGTTCCCCCTTGAAAGGAGATGCCGCCGCTATGAATTTAACGGCATCAATTACGGAACCGCCGCCGACAGCAAGGAGGAAGTTAACCTTTTCTTCCCTGACTTTGTTCACGGCCTCAATGCAGGTTTCGTAGAGGGGGTTTGGCCCAATCCCGCCGAACTCTGAAAATTGACGCCCCTTTAATGCGGAAACGACCTGATTGTAAACGCCGTTCTTTTTAATCGAACCGCCGCCGTAAACAATCATTATTTTTGCTTCGCGCGGCAAAAGATTGGGCAACTGGGATACGGAACCTTTTCCGAATGCAGTCCTTACCGGGTTCCAGTAGCTGAAATTATCCACATCATCCCCCTTTTCCTAATTTCTTGATAAGCTTTTCCAATATAAACCATGGCGGATGGAAAGTAAAGTGTAAGTAAACTCTTGACAATTGCAAATTGATACCGTATACTATCTAGTAGTATCGAATAGGACTGTATGAAAATTCCGGAATTTAAAAAAGACATTGTTTACAGGACCCTGAGAGGAGAAATAATCCAGGGAAAGTATCCTTTTAATTTCAAATTTCCCAAGGAGCTTGACCTTGCGGCTAAGCTCGGTGTCGCAAAAGTGACTCTTCGTTCAGCGCTTGTAAAACTGGAGTCGGAAGGGTTGATTGCCAGGCTTCCCGCACGCGGGACTTATGTAACCTATAAGGCAGGAAATGACAACGGCAGGATTCTGGTACTTCCCACCCATATGGATAAATTTGAGAGTCCTTCTATTTATATTCTTCCCGGTGTCTTGGCAAGGGCGGTCGAGGCCGGACGCGAAACAATAACCTGTGAGGTTGACTTTCTTAACGGTTTTTCGCGGAATAATCAGAGAGAGTTCGCGCTGAAAAATAATATCTCAGGCTCGGTTGTATTGGCCAGCGGCTTTAACGGAAACGAGCCGTTGATTGATATGCTGAGGCAAATGAATATACCTGTCGTTCTTCCGCACGGAGGGATTCATGACCGCGTGAAGACCGGATTTGCGGTAGTCAGAAATGACTACAAGGCCTCATGGCGTATGGCGGTAACGCATCTGGTTTCCAACGGGCACAAAAATATAGGAAGTATCTTACTGAATGCCAAGGATATAAGGACTTATGATCAAGAGGAATATCTTGGCCTTCTGCATAGATGCGGAGCAAGAAATCATAAGAGCATGATAGCATACGCATCATACTCTGAGAAAGATGTGGAAAACGCCGTGCATGAACTTCTCGCCAAAGCTGAATTTCCCCCCACCGCTATTCTCTGTTTTTCCGATTTTATTGCAATCTATGTATATGAGGCTCTTAAGAAGATAAATGTGAAAATCCCGCACGATATCGCCGTTATGGGCTATTGTGGTTATCCCGGATCGGGACTTCTCTCCCCGCCGCTTTCGACAATTGATCTACAGTATTTCAAGGCGGGAGCAACCGCGGTGGACGTTCTCCTGCGCTCTTCAGAATGGTTTGGTCCGGGGGCGCGCGCAGCCGCTCCGGAAGTGATTATGCCGCACATATTGAAAGATCGTGAAAGCACAAATATAAAACGCATGGAAGAAATACTTATGATTACGGAGGCAGTATGAAAAAAACAAAATTCACACTCATTGAACTGCTGGTCGTGATTTCAATAATCGCGATGCTCGCTTCAATGCTTTTACCGGCACTCA
>MHBG01000018.1:108350-108513 GCA_001804785.1 Lentisphaerae bacterium GWF2_45_14 | reverse complement strand
GAAAACTGATGAAAACGGTAACGATCCGCCGCCGTCTGCGGTTGAAAATGCTAAAAAGTGATTTAGATTCCTACTGACAACATGTTCCGTTGTCCTTTCAGGGTGAAGGCCGAGTGAGCTTCTAAACTTCTCGGCCTTTTTTTTCGATACTGCTTTAATTCCT
>MHBG01000018.1:0-108279 GCA_001804785.1 Lentisphaerae bacterium GWF2_45_14 | reverse complement strand
ACGGAACTGCCGATAATTCATTATAACAAGCCTATAAAACTGGTAGTTTCTAACGTCGCATAATGAGGCCGGGTTATGTAAAACGTCCGCATGTTCTGCGATTGAGCAGACAAGGACGTTTACACGCCCGGCAGATGCGTTTTAACGAAGGTTTTGACGTTTTGCATAATGAGGTATTATGCGTACGTTTTAATCCGAATTGATGAACAGAATATGTCCCCCCTAGAAGCTGAGTTTGTACAAATCCTCCCCGTACAGATTCGGCTTCTCTTTTTATTTACTACTGGATTACTGAATGATAAACTTTGAATGGGTGGGGGACTGGGGAACCTCCCCAGAGAGTGAAACGTTAACAGCCCTGAGCCTGAACAAAGTTCAGACAAAGCGAACTCCATAAACCGCCCTGAAAAGCTACTCACTGAACTTATTTACTACGGATTGACGAACGGCTCTTTTCCCTCAGACCCCCGCTTGACGGGGGTCTCTCGTTTAAGTAATAACTAATTCAAACCAGCTATTTCTTACTTGCATTTTTATATGTTTTTTTCTAGGTGGTCTATATAGTTTTCTATTTCATCTTCTATTTCTTCTATATAACTTGGGTTTGGTTCTGGATTTTGTTCGCTTAATTCGTCTTCCATTTCAAGCCGTTTTTCAAATTCCATTTCCCATAGGTCATTCATTTCATCTATTCTTTTTTTTGCTTCACTGGATAAGCTATTATACTTTTCATTTTTTATCTCTAGCACTTGATCTAATCTTAGCAGTGGTTTTGAAGGATCATCATATCTGTATTTAGCTAGATTCTTTTCCTCGCATATTTGGCTCATTCTACCACGGGTTACACCTAATAATTTTGCGGCTATTGCTGGTTGTATTAAGCCTTTTGTTGCGTGCCAGTCCCTTAAAAACAGATAACTGAATTCTCTAACATTCATGCAGACACCTCTTTTTTTATGTTTAGTACCCAGTTTAGCCATTTTCTTCTTTTTTTCAACAAGTTGACTTGAAACGCTATTTGACCATGTTTATAATATCGCTAATCAGACGCTTTACATGCGATAACCGCTTGCAAAGTAAAAATATCAAAAAAAACTCTAACAAGGGGAGAAGAGAAGATGCAACTAGCAACAATGACGCTCCAGCAGTGTGTAATCATGGGTTACCGCCAGGACAAGAAAACGGGTGAATGGATAGCCGACATTGGCTATACTGGGGGCAGGGAGTCAATACATCTGATCGAGGCGGCACAAAAGGAAATGTTCCCTGTCGGCAAGTACGGAACCGCAATAATCGAGATGGTTCCAAAGCAGGTCATTCAAGATTACAATGACGGTCAGTTCATTTCCAATAATTGGCGCTCCGATATCCTCATGGACTTCAAGCCTAACAAGTGAGGTAGAATTATGTACGGGGGGAAGGCTAATTACCGTGATTACGAAAACATGAGCGCTTTTGTTGACCTCTTTGGATACGGGTTAGGGAAGGTGTTCTTAATGACAAATACTTTTAGGGTTAATGGGGATAAACTTTCGTGCGCCAGAGCATGGAATCTATTTCTTACGTATACTAAAAAGAAGTCTGTCCGAAAGCGGTTTGGCCTTCCTCTTGATGCTGAATTCCAGTTCATTGGCATTTGGGAAGAACATAAAAAGGGCGGTTGGCATCTTCATATTTTGGGCCATATCGAAGGGGCTTCAACTTCGAGAATCCGGGATATGATACGGCATTTCCTGAGCGTTACGGCCTCGAATATGGGATGGATTCATATTAAGTGGACTGATGGGCGTGACTCGAACGGCATAAAGCAGTATATCATGAAATATCTGACGAAGGAGGGGCGCAAGCCCGGAATTCGATATGTCACTTATAGCCATAATTGGATTCGCCGTGTAAAGGGCGCTTTTTCTTTTGTGAACGGGAAAGCGGCTGTCTGGCGAAATGCTTGCCGTGAATTGAGTTACAACTTTCCTCGAACATTTAAGATGTTTTATCAGGACGCTTCCTTTAATCGTATGCGTGAAGTTATAGGGGCTTGGCAGTTCAGTAAATACTATCATGCCGCTTGTGTCTTACAGGAATGGTGTAAAATGCATCCTTACTTTGAGGAGCTTTATAAGCTCGATTGTCGAGATTCAAGCCCGTATTGGAAAGCCAGACATGAACCGTATTTCAAGCCGAATGAAAAGAAGTATCAGCCGGATTTCGGTTTCTCTGATGGAATTGCAAATCCTTATCTTAACGCTGTTTGTCTTTAATTTTTTAAAAACTTATGAGGTGAAAAAATGTTTGATGACGATGTAGAAGATTCATACGATGAAGGATATGAGGAAGGGCAGGGGAGGACGGGCTTTTTCTCGAACATGAATCATAACGCTCTTAAACGTGAGCTTGCTCATAAAAAGGGCGTTAAGGATGGTCGTAAAGACTTGGAAGAACAGATTGATTCCGAGCTTGACGATTCCGAGAATGAAGATTAACCCCTTCCCCTGAAAGGTTCCAGCTATGAATTTCAGAAAGTACTTTAAATACAAAGGTGAAGAATATTCGGTTTCCTACCGCATGCTTTTTAACGAATCGACTTTCAGTTATGAAATAGTAGCCCGTTCCGGCGATATCGTGACGATCATTCCCCGCCCTCCCTGGGCTTCAAGCAGTGAACATCTTGAAATAGCTAAGAATGTTCTTCGGGATTTTCAAGGCGGTTCGTCTATGCTTGATTTCGATTGTCCTTTGATGTCGAAATTACTTTGTACTGATGAAATGCTTTCGATGCAGGATAAGTATGATTGCGTTTCATATGTCGATTATACGGAACTGCCGATAATTCATTATAACAAGCCTATAAAACTGGTAGTTTCTAACGTCGCATAATATATATTATGTTAAATATGATACAGCTAGAATGGTAGAGGATTAAATATACAAGTAATTGAAGTTGAGCATATTATGCAATAATGACAATCGGCATGTTAATAAGTTGTTGAATAAGTTGGCCAATATCTGGACAGAGCCGTGAAGTTGCTTTAAAAAAAACGCTAAAAAGGTCCGACAGATCAAGTTAACGATTTGACTTTAAGTATTTTTGATATATTTATGTACCACTGTGATATACAGATATACCTTTTGTTGATTTATGATATATATATATACCGGAGTTGAGTTGTGATTGGAGATATTTTAAAGTCATTAAGAAAGAGAGCAGGGGCTTCTCAGTCCGAAATTGCCGCAAAAATGGGAGTATCAAGAGAACGCGTGAAAAACCTTGAAGCCTCAAACAATGCGGTTTTGTCAGTTTTAAAGGACTATTTGGATGCGTGCGGCACTAGGCTTAGTTTCGGGATTTTTGATAATGCGGGGAATTATGCCGCGACATTGGGGTTAGAGAGTATAAAAGAATCTCTCTCTGAATTGAGAAAGAAACGCTCGCTTACACAAGCTGGATTGTCCTGCGCGATGGGACTGTCGCGAAGCAGGGTGGAACAGATAGAGAACGGAACTGAGAACATCAAGCTTGATACATTATATAAGTATATAAAGGGCTGCGGGCTGGAATTGAGATTAGCAATCAAGCCGCTGACTAGCGGAAATGCATCCCCTCCCCTGTAGCTCAGGGCACCCTTACAAGTCCATTGATAAATTGGATTTCCTGCGGTTAAAATCCAGCGAAATAGATTTTTCAATATTTTTGTTGAACTTTTCAAAGTTTCGGATAGAGTATGAACTTTCATGGGGAACGTGGAATGACACAGGAACAGGAAAGCTCAGCAGCACCCGGATTTGAAAGACGTCTGATGATAAAGAACATCAGCACTATGGATGGACTTCCTATGCCCTCACCGAGGATGATGAAAATCCTGACGCTTCTCAAAGGGGAACTCGATGCGGAAAGACTCGCCAGGGCGATAGAAAGAACGCCGGATCTCAGCGAGCGGATAATAAAGGAAGTTAACTCGGGCGTTTACGGAATATCCCGGTATGTCTCTGGGATGGAAGAAGCTATCAACATATTGGGTGCTTTAAACATAAAGCATATTCTTTACGCGGTAACCGTAATGTCGTTCTTCGGCAGCGCAGAAAAGGAAGAATGGGAGCACTCCTATGCGTCTTCAATACTCATGACCAACATGATGAACAAGTTCAATGTTTCATCGGCAAGCAAGTTGCAACTGATGATGCTTCTTCATGACATGGGCAAGCTGGTACTGAAAAAATTGAACCCCAAAAAATACAAACAGGCCATTGATATCTCAGCGCAAAGCAATATTCCTATTTTCAAGGCGGAAGAGTCTGTCTTCCACATAAATCATGCCATTGCCGGCGGAATCCTGATGAAAAAATGGGGTATGACGGATGAGGTCATAATTCCCATAGCCCACCATCACTCAGATTTTGTTCCGGGTCGAGAATTCATTTATGACACTACGCTGATCCAGTTCTGTGACTGGCTTGACGAATGCGCTAGAAACAAGCCCTCTGCTCCGCCATCAGATCAGATGCTCAGATATGCCGGACTTGACAACCTTAATATTGATTTCTGGACGAGGTATCAGCAGGCGACTATCAGGATAATAGAGAGTTTGGCATTGGAAAATATGGAGTACCATGACTCCGGCGAGTGGCTTAATTATAGCAAGATATTTATCCCTGTCGAGCTTCCGGAAAAGCATCAGCTAAAACTCCAGATGCAGAAAAAAGCAGATGATGAAAAAATACACACATCGATCAGAAGGCCAATCAAAAGCATATCGTCAGCGGGAAACCATATAAGCGATACGAGCACCCACAAGTTCAGAAGACCTACAATGAAATCAAATTCTCCCGTTATCGAACTGGCTTCTAACCAAACGGTCAGCAGGTTGACTTCTCCCTCCAGAAAAGAAGAGTCGGAATCGACTTCAACAAGAGTGTTCGGCCGACCGCCCAAGCCTTCATTCAATGAATTCAAGGAAACGCAAACTCTGAGACGTCCCTTAAAATTCATTCCCCAGAAAAAATACACTAGCAACGATTGAGAGGCTGCCAGGCGTTTTAGATTTTTTCTATTAATCCGCCGAGGGCACTTACTTTATCAACAAGCCCTTCATAACCGCGAAGAATCATATCGGCATTATGTATAACGCTCTCGCCCTCTGCGCAGAGGGCGGCGATAACCATAGCCATGCCGGCACGAATGTCTGGGCTTGACATTTCTGAAGCTCGAAGCCGGGCGGGGCCGGAAATAACAACGCGGTGCGGGTCGCAAACAATCGCGTTGGCCCCCATCATGATAAGGCGGTCAACGAAATATATGCGGCTTTCAAACATTTTTTCGAAGAACATAACAGTTCCGCTTGCCTGGGTGGCCGCAACGATGAGGCAGCTCATCATGTCGGTTGGAAGCTGTGGCCACGGGCCATCCGATATTATAGGAATGGCGTTGCCGTGTTCTGGTTCGATTTTAAGGGATTGACCGTCCGGGAAATATATATGGTCGGAATTTAGTGTCATCTCGACCCCCATTTTCTCGAAGACTCGCCTGATCATCCAGTAGTTGCGGGGAGATGTCCCGTTTATTTTTATTTTGCTTCCGGTGGCGGCGGCGAGAGCGAGAAAGCTGCCAGCCTCAATGTGATCGCCTTCGATGCAGTGCTCCGCGCCGTGAAGTGCTTCGACCCCATCGATATAGATTGTATTTGAGTCAAGTCCGGAAATTTTAGCGCCCATCTTGTTAAGGAGCTCGGCCAGTGACTTAACATGCGGTTCAGAGGCGGCGTTTCTAATAACGGTACGTCCTTCCGCGAGTACTGCGGCAAGCAGGATATGCTCTGTGGCGGTAACGCTTGCTTCGTCGAGGAATAATTCCCTGCCCCGAAGCTTGGCGGAGCGGGAAAAAACGAATGGAAGATTGTCAACAGACAGTTCGGCGCCGAGTGTTCTCAAGCCGTAAAAATGAGCGTCAAGCCTCCGTCGTCCGATGATATCGCCTCCCGGCGGCCACAGGACACATTTACCTGTCCTCTGAAGAAGGGGAGCGCCGAGTAGGAAAGATGTCCTGATTTTAGAACACAGAAGCCGAGGTATCTCATTGGTCTTTATTGATTCGGCCTTGATTCTGAGTTCGCCATTGTCGAATGATACATCCACCCCGAGCGAGCTTACTATTTCGAGCATTACACGGACATCGAGTATGTCGGGCACATTTTTGAGAAGGACTTCCTTATCGGTCAGAAGTGTTGCGGCAATCATTGGGAGTGCCGCATTTTTATTGCCGCTGACCCGAAGTTCACCGGAGAGTTCTTTTCCGCCATTGATTCTGAAACTGGTCATATTATTATCACTTTTCTTTTTCCTAAAATGAAATAAAGTAACTGCATGACAGAATACAAGCAGAATCGCATATTTATTGTCAAATTTGGCGCTAAAAAATGGATATAATAAAAAAACTGGAAATACTATCGGAAGATTCGCAGTATGACCTTGCCTGCGCATGCGGGACAAGTAAAGGCGGCCAGAGAAAAAAAAGCTCCGACGGCAAATGGCTTTATCCTGTGCCCCTGCCCCGTGGCGGATATTCAATACTGCTTAAGACCCTGCTTTCGAATGCATGTTCGAACGACTGTAAGTATTGTCCATTGAGAAGCGATTCGAATATAAGGCGTTGTACTATCAAGCCGGAAGAAACAGCCAGTCTCTTCATGGACTATTACAGAAAAAATGCCATTCATGGTGTTTTCCTCAGCTCGGGGGTGCATGACACGCCCGAGCGGACTATGCAGCTCATAACCGATACAGCCGCTCTAATACGAAGGAATCCGCAAGCTCGCAAAGCATTCATACATCTGAAGGTCATTCCGGGCTGTTCCGAGGCTGCGGTCGAAATGGCGCTGAAGTACTCGAACGCAGTTTCTCTAAATATAGAAACGCCAGGGGAAAAGCATTTCAGAGGCCTTTCTTCAAGAAAGGATTACGAGTCGGATATTATAAGACTTCTCAAGTTCATAAGCAGAAATACCGGGCCGGGGACGGCACATCCGAAAACGAAATGCAGCACGCAGTTCATAGTCGGAGCATCTGATGAAACCGATTCTGAGATAATAAATTACACGTTTGGCATATATGAAAGACTCAAGTTCAAGAGAGTTTATTTTTCGGCGTATCAGCAGGGGCTGGGCTCTCCTGATATAGCCGGAGAACTGAAGTTCAGTCTTTCCTCAAGCGAAGACCGTCTTACGCGTGAGCACCGCCTCTACCAGGCTGACTTTCTCATCCGAAAATATGCCTTTGCCAAGGAAGACATGATATTCTCGCCGGGCGGCAATTTTTCACTTGAAAAAGACCCGAAGCTTATATGGGCAGAGAATCACCATGCATTCTATCCGGTCAATATAAATACTGCCTCCGAAGAGAATCTTCTGCGTGTGCCGGGGATAGGCCCTGAAACCACGTTGCGTATACTGAAACTTCGTAAAATCCATTGGCTGTCAAACCTCTCTGAGATAGGATTGAAGGGAAAGCATTCTGTAAAGACAGCACCCTGGATAAAGTTCAACTAAAAAACACTATTGTTCTGCCTTTGATTTTTCCGGTTTTGATGGTAGCTTAATAGGCTGGACATTTAAATCTGAATTCAAGGAGATTTGTTTTAATGAACCATCATCATAAAAAACATCACGAGGCGTCCAAAGGAAATGGCGTCGAAAATACATCGTCTGAGGAAGGAATGCCGCAGCAAGAGGTTCCTCAGGAAGCTGCCCATACCGAGAAAAGTGAAATGGAAAGACTCAGGGACGAGCTTGCTGCCGCAAACGACAAGTACCTCAGAACCTGCGCAGAATATCAGAACTACAGAAAAAGGGTATCAAAGGATATTTCAACTGCAAGGTACGAGGGAACATTCTCGGCAATACAGCCGTTTTTGCAGGTTTTTGACCATTTTTTTATGGCCGTATGTGCGGCGGAGAAATCGGAAAATACAGGGTCGATACGCGAAGGGCTCAATATGATACTCACTGAGTTTAATAAGGCGCTTGACGAGCTGGGCATAGAAAGAATCGATGCCGACGGTAAAGATTTTGATCCTGCATTACATGAGGCAATATCCAACGAAGCATCCGACAGCATAGAAGAGGGAAAAGTATCCCGTCAGTGGAGTTGCGGTTACAAGCTGGGGGAAAGACTGATGCGTCCAGCAAGAGTAGTAGTCAGCAGCGGACCGGCAAAAGAGGCAAAAACGGAAGACCAGGCAGCAGGAAACTAAAGAACGTACAATAACCATAGAGAAGCGACCATGTCAAAAGAGTATTATGAGCTTCTGGGCGTAACAAAGAGTGCATCGCCCGAAGAAATAAAAAAAGCATACAGGAAACTGGCGATAAAATATCATCCAGATAAGAACCGGGGCGATAAAAGCGCCGAAGATAAATTCAAGGAAATATCCGAGGCATATGAAGTCCTGAGCGACAAAAACAAACGCGCTCAGTACGATCAGTTCGGACCTGATGCCTTCAAGCGAAGCGCATCGTCGGGAACCTCCGGTGGAGGATTCCACGATCCGTTCGACATATTCAGCCAGGTCTTCGGCAACGGCGGTGGCGGCGGTGGCGGCGGCAGCATATTCGATGACCTCTTTGGCGGCGGGCATTCACGCCGCAGCGCCAGTTCCGCAAGAGATGGTTCAGACTTGAGATACGACCTTGAAATTGATTTCGAGGATGCCGTCTACGGCGCCGACAAAAAGATCAATATCCCCAGAATGGATGAGTGCTCAAGATGCAAGGGAAGTGGCAGTGAGCCGGGAACAGGCAAAACAACCTGCACCCGTTGTGGCGGAACCGGGCAGGTATCGCTTGCACAGGGATTCTTTAGCATCAGGCAGTCCTGCCCGTCCTGTGGCGGCTCGGGCCAGATGATTAAAACCCCATGTTCAAGCTGCAGCGGAGAAGGACGGATAAGAATAGACAAAAATCTCCAGATACATATACCGCCCGGCGTTGACACAGGTTCCAGGCTCAGAGTATCCGGCGAAGGCGAGAGCGGCTATCGCGGCGGCAGACCAGGCGACCTCTATGTGGTAATACACGTAAAATCCCACGATGTCTTCCTCAGGGACGGCAATGATATAATCTGTGAAGTCCCCATAGATTTCGCAACGGCGGCGGTTGGCGGCATAATTGATGTACCAACCATAAGCGGGAAAACTAGGATGAAAATTCCTGAAGGCACACAGAATGGAACTGTATTACGCTTAAAAAACAAGGGTGTTCCCTCGCTGCGAGGCGGAGGAAGAGGCGACCAGCATGTAAGAATATTTATAGAAACACCCTTGGATCTCTCAAAAGAACAGAAAAAGCTCCTCAAGGATTTCACTGATACGCTGAAGGATGCCGAAAACCATCCGTTGAAAGAGGCATTTGAGAAAAAAGCCAAACGATTTCTCGAGTAAGATATTTTAATCGGGGGGAATTTGACAATGAAAATCCTCGTAGTAGACGACAGTGCCACGTTCAGAAACATAATCAGAAGAAAACTCCAGAGCGGCGGCTATGAGATAATAGAGGCACGGGACGGGGCAGATGCGCTCCGCCATATTGTCGCGGCCCACGGCACCATAGATCTTGTAACCCTTGACGTAGAAATGCCGGTACTTGACGGGTTTAGAACGTGCGCAGAACTCAACAAGGAAAAGTACAGACCTGTATTTTGCAGTCCCGCCGGAGGACGAATACCAATACTTTTCGTAACAGCGCAAGACACAATAGAAGATAGGAAAAAAGGATTCGCGCTGGGCGGGGCAGATTTCATTAGCAAGGAAATTCTTGAAGACGAAATACTTACAAGGGTCGATAAAATATTGAAAAGCTCCAAGAAGCTTGCAGGTCTCAAGGCTCTTGTTGCAGATGACAGCAAAATATACCTCGCCATAATTTCTGAAGTACTCCAGCGTGAAGGGGTCTATGTTTATCGGGCTGAAAACGGCAACGACGCATACGATATTATTTCCAAACACAGCCAGGAAATAGACATGGTCATTACCGATTTGGAAATGCCTGCCATGAATGGAATAGAACTGACGAACAAAATACGTAAAGAATTGGGACTAAAAGCCCTGCCGATAATAATCCTATCAGCCATCGATGATAAGGTAACGCAACTCGACTTATTTAAGAGCGGAGCTGACGACTACCTTACCAAGCCCTTTATAAAGGAGGAGCTCCTAGCGCGGCTAAGCGTCCATCTTGAAGATGTTCTGCTCAATAGAAAACTGCAGGAAAACCTTGTTGAGCTCAAAAAACTTAACAACGAACTCAAGATAAGCAAGGAATCAATAGAGAAACAGAACGATGAAAGAAAAGAAATGCTTCACGTTTTGTGCCATGATCTCGTAAATCCCTTTGCCTCCGTAATAGGCGCTCTGGAATTAATAGAAGTGGAAACGCATTTCCAGGAATTAAAGAAGGAGGCTGAAAATGTCGCTTACAAAGGACTTGAAATAATAGATCTCGTAAGGAAAATGCACGCGATAGAAGACGGCAAAACAGAATTCACAATTCAAGATATTAATTTGAATAACGTACTGAATGAATCATTTCTCATCCTCAAAAAACGCTTCAAGGAAAAAAATATTTCTACTGAGGTCAATCTTGCACCCGATGATAGGGTGCTGGCCGAAAGTACCTCTCTCACAAATTCAGTGATAAACAACATCCTGACCAATGCCATCAAATTCTCGTATCCCGGGTCAACTATCAAAATATACTCAAAAAAAGAGGCGGACGGCGGACTTAGACTCATAATCGCCGACAGCGGCATCGGGATGAGCGATAAACTGTTAAAAGATATTTTCAATACGAACAAAGCCACCAGCCGCCCCGGCACAAGCGGAGAGTCTGGCACCGGTTACGGAATGCCCCTTGTAAGAAAATTCATGAACGCTTATGGCGGTGAAATAGAAGTGGAATCCGTCAGTGAAAAAAAATCGGAAAAGGAACACGGGACGACCGTAACTCTTTTCTTTAAAACGAGTTTAAGAGCTATATGACATCAAAAGAAAAAGACCAGAAGGAAGATAATCTAATAGCGACGAACCGCAAGGCGTTCCACGATTATCATATCCTCGAACATTATGAAGCCGGTATCGAATTGAAGGGAACCGAGGTAAAAAGCTGCAGGGCCAAGTCCGTTACACTCACGGATTCTTTCGTAAAAATAGAATCTGGCGAAGCCATAATGATGAATGTGCATATCGCAGGCTACGAACACGGGAACAGATTCAATCATGAAACAAAAAGACCGCGCCGTCTTTTACTCCATAAGCGTGAGATACTCAAAATAGCCTCAAAAATAAAAGAGCGGGGACTTACGGTAATTCCGCTTAGATTCTACCTCAAAAAAGGAAGGGTCAAGGTCGACCTCGGAATAGCCAAGGGCAAAACCCTAGCCGACAAGCGCGACACCATGCGCAAAAAACAGGACGATTTAGAAACCAGGCGCGTAATCTCCGCCTACAAATAAGAGATTCAGAACGAGAAAAGATCGTTTACCTCTTGAGCCGGACACCAGTCGATGGCATCGTGTCCGCCCTGCCCTAGAAAGGAATTTATTTTAGAAAAAGGTCTGCTTCCAAAAAAACCACGCGATGCCGAAAGCGGAGAAGGATGCGCCGACGAAACTATATGATGCTTCGACTCATCTATAAGGGGGGCTTTCTTCATAGCGGACGCTCCCCAGAGGACAAAGACAACGGGACTGGTCTTTCTGTTCACGGCTTCGATGACCGCATCAGTAAAATATTCCCAGCCTGACTTCGCGTGCGATCCCGGCAAATGCGCCCTTACAGTAAGGGAGGTGTTCAGCATAAGTATTCCCTGTTTTGCCCAGTTTTCGAGAAAGCCGTGTAAAGGAATAGGCAGGCCGAGATCGTTCCGCAGTTCCTTATATATATTTCTCAATGACGGCGGAATTTTCACCCCTTTCCGCACGGAAAAACAGAGTCCGTGCGCCTGTCCTTGATCGTGATACGGGTCCTGCCCCAAAATAAGCACTTTTATCGAATCATAGCTTGTCAGCTTGAATGCCGAAAATATTTCGTCTCGCGGTGGGAAGACCTGATAATTTTTCATCTCATCGGATACAAAAGAAGAGAGAGTCGGAAAATACGATTTTGCAAACTCTTCATTGATAACCATTTTCCAGTCATCAGGTATCTGCTCTTTTAAATCCATAAGTTAGGCCTCGCTCTTTACCGGGAGTTCAAGGACCGTACCGAAGCCGAGCGGGTTCTGCACCGGAAGCCCCTTTGCCGGATATTTCATCATCTTAACTTTTCTAACAGCGTCACGGGACGGAGCCTCATACCCGGAAACCCACGCAGAAAGCCCTGATTTTTTCGCAACCCCTTCTATTTCAAGGGATATGCATACCTCTCCCCCGTCCGGCACCGAAAAGTAATAAAAGGAAGGATATTCAGGCGCACCGTCAGGATTGTTCTTTGCTTCTCCATACCCCATGCGGCTTGGAGAAATTTCTGCCACCGGAATCGTATAAGCTGATAACCCGTCGTGGTAACGCCCTGAGGATGCCCTCAGCTTCAATTTTGCATCGGACATTATACTTATGCGGGCATCGCGGAAGCGATATGGAAGCTGGATTATCCAGCGAAGCAGAAGATCATGGCCGTTACCGAGTCTTTCAAATTTCACACAACGCAGCGAGTCTATCCTGTGTACAGGGTGCGCGAGAGGCTTCACATTCCGGCCCATTTCAAGGGAAGCGGGAAATCTGAAATCAAAAGCTGAATTCTTCTTCTCGACCATAAATGGGACAGTATACGGCAGGCCTATTTTTTTTGAGGAGAAGATAACGACTTTGAGCTCATGCGGCAGAAACGTTATTTCATCGGACATATCAAGCGATTCGAAATGCGGGTAGAACTGCAGTGCCGAAACGCATTTATGCGAAAGGAAGGAAGAATCCAATTTCTGCTTCGCCGGTACCGGAAGCGGGTTTCTTAAAACGCACCATGACTCATCCTTACCGGGCTGAAGAAATCCATATATTTCCCCTTTGCCTGGACTGCCCAGCACCATCCGGCCACGCCGCACAAAAATACTGGAAGAATTTTCAGAGCAGAACTTCATTATCCCCTTCAAGGCATTGGCCTGCCACGGCTCAAGGCTTTCAGGGTGAATTGTATAGGCGATATAAGTACTACCTCTCACGAATGAGAGCCACACCGCATTTGTGAAGTTTACAGGCTCGTTAAGAAAAGGATTTCTGAAGGCGTCAGGAAACTCGTGATTGTCAAAACAGTCAAGTGGAACCGCACTTTTGTCGCGAACGAGGACATTGTAATACATGAGGTCGCGGTGCGTCTGAGCCGAATCGCGCTGAGAGTCCGAAGGAAGTGAAGCATATTCCGAATCCCCCGAATCCGGAAGCCAAAGATGATTTGCCTCCGTCAGCCACCAGGGCGAAGGCCACCAACCATTACGCAATATGACACGCGGCCTGACTTTCCTGAGCTTGCGGGCTATCCGGAAAAAGGCGTTTATTGATGCCTGGCGAACATGATTGTACGTAGGATAACGCTCACTGAACTTCTCGTTTGAAGCACACTCGTTGTCCCAGTCAATTTTGAAATGGACGGCCCCGATGTTTCCGGCGAGTTCGACAAATCTTTTTTCAAGAGCCTTCTCAAATTCAGAATCCATCATTACCCCATATCCGTCCCCGGAATAGGCTGCGGAAGTTCCTGAACCAACTTCAAACCCCCTTTTTTTCATGTAGGCGGGGTCTATGCCCATGGGGCCGTTATGACTTAACCAGAGGCTGAGAGAGCTGCCCATTTTTCGGGCCAGCGTCCTAAGTTTCACGAGCCCCTTGTCACCCCCTATTTTCTTTTTGGAACGAAATATACTGTTGCGCTCATTCCAGCCGGCATCAAGAGTAAAAGCATCGGGAATAAGGCATTGCTTCTGAAAAGCCTTAAAAAAGGCTTCATACGCGCTGTAAGAAACTTCATACTCCCTGTCACCAAGGTAGGGATCGGACCAGAAGGTACAGAAGGAAATAAAAGGCTTTGTCAGCGGCTTCAGCCGGATACTGTCAAGATAGTCGGCGAAGGCCCCCCGTGCGTCCCCGTCCCTCCAGCCTATTACGGAATCGACCTCTTCCAGCTTGCCGTCTCCCCACACCGGAAAGTGCCTGAGATTAAAAGACTCACTGCGTTCACTTTTCTCGAGTAAAGAAAATGCCGCCGGATGCTCTATCCCAGCAAAGAAGTCTCTGCCTATCAAGGGATATCCGCAGCCAGCTATAAAACCGGTACCTTCCTCCCCTGCCCTCTTTTCGGTGCTTTGTTTCGACGCCCGATAGCCGCAAAGCTCAAGACCGTCGGGGACAATAGACTGATTATCAAGTTCGACATAATCCGGGGTTGGCATCTGCTTGTATGTTGATACCGACAGTTTTTTTCTTAACCACGGTCCATCTCCGATAGAAATTGAAATGGAAAAGAAAAGACCGTCCACTGTAAACTTTTGTCGGAACGACTTTTTTAACAATTCGGGCGGCGACGACGGCCTTGACGGGCGGTAGATGCGCGTCCCGATTGAAACAGAAACAGCAGGCCAGTTTAAAACGGCCTTAGTTCCTGTCAATTTATTCAAGACCAGAAGTGTCGAGTCTTTCAGACTTAAACGTAAAAATCTATTTTCTATTTTCATCATCGGTACTCCATTGGGTACATTAAAACGTATAATCTAAAACTCGATACCGTATTCTGTCCATCTGATTTCACAACTTTCAGCAAAAATAACTAGATTCCACTGGGATTCTTAGAGGAGATTGCCCTGCGGACCACTATATTACTTTAACGTGGCCATAGTTTGAAAAACAATAATAAATTGCATTTCCCTCTGGAAATGATATTTTATCCAGACAACGCCAGGGTCAGATATACGTGAAATTATTTACTAGAGAAATACTATGAACTTTTCTTTTGATAGCGCCAAAATGCCTAAAATCGCCCTTCTCCTGACCATCCCAATTGTGCTGCTGATGTGGATACTGCCTACCGAATATTTTCAGGGGGCTGCTATGGGCTGGATCGAAAACACGCTGGGGCGTCAGGAAATTAAAGAGTGGGGGTATAATCAGCCCGCCTGGCATAACGATTACAAGAGTATTCTTCTTGACAAATATAAAGTCTATATCTTTCACAGTGGAGAAGGCAGCTTCATATCTCTTAAAAAATCCCGCTATTACGAAGGCTATAATCTCACAATGAAGAAAATGCTCATCAAAAAATATGGGAAGGACATCTTTCTTGAATGTGAAAAGGAAGCCGCCGAGCGCGTCGATCAAAGAAATAAAATTCTAAAATCCAGCCCCTCGCCTGAATAGATTTTATGACGAAAAAGGTATAAAAGCCAGTCCCTGCGCAAATAGAACTTTTCAAATCGCACCCATCTTTTCAGTTAAACTTGAGGCTCATCGTTTTCTCGGCTAGGCGCTCAAGATTTCTGCCTGTTATCTCCTGATAACCACATGGTTCCATGCTGAAGGCGGCGCGTCCGCCGGAGAGTTTAGGCAGCGATTTGCTGAAGCCGAACATTTCGGAAAGGGGAACCTCGCAGAATAGCCTCTTGGAGCCTGGGAGGTTTTCTATGCCATGGATAATCGCCCTCATTGACTGAAGGCACCCTGTTATTTCTCCGGTATACTCTGTCGGTGAGATTACTTCAAGGCGCATCAGTGGCTCAAGCAGAACTGTTCCATGAGCAACGGCCTTACGGAGTCCGTCAAGAACAGCACCAGCGACAGAGCTCTCAGTGGTCTTTCCGGATATCCCTCTTATATCAGTGACAGTGCCTTTGATATATGTCAGGGGGTATCCCCAGTTTCCACCAGTTTTAAGACCATTGAGGAGTGCGCTGAGCGCGGAATTCTGCCAATCCTTAGATATCTCGTTTTTCTTTTTCAAGTTGAGAACTGTTTCTATCCCCCTCTCAAGTTTCGGCGATGGCTCCAGAATAAAGTCAACTTCCGCGAAATATTCATTATCGCCCATAACTTTATTAAATATTCCCGCCGCGCTGACGTTCTCCTTTATCGTTTCCTTGAAGGCGACCTGCGGTTCTCCGCATCTGGAGTCGATATTGAATTCATTTTTTATGCGGTTCGTATTTATTTCCAGGTGCAGTTCGCCCATTCCCGAGAGAAGTTGCTGTCCGGTATTTTCATGTACCTGAAGGCTCAGGGTTGGATCTTCGCGGCAAAGAAGTTCCAGGCAGTTGGCAAGTTTTTCCTTGTCCTTCGATGACTTCGGCTCGATGGCAATTGACATTACCGGCTCGGGGAAACTTATCTTCTCAAGGAGCACTGGAAAATTAACCGAGCACAAGGTGTCGCCTGTATATACATTTGAAGGTCCCGTAATTCCTATGATATCGCCGGCTCCCGCCTTGTCGTCGGCCTCAATATTTTTTGCAAAAAGCCTTAAAATTCTCTTGACCCTCACTTTTTCCTTTGTCCTCGGATTCCATAAGATATCGCTCACTTTCAGGGTACCTGAGTATGTTCTGGTGTAAAGTAAATCGGCACTTCCACCGGCTATCACTTTAAAAACAAGTGCACTGAAATTTTTATCTTCAGGGCTTATGTGAAACTCAGAGTTATCTTCGGGGTTGTGGACTTGGATATTGCCTCGATCGAACGGGCTTGGCAGATAAAGGCACACCGCGTCAAGCAGAGGCTGTATTCCTATGTTTTTCCGTGCCGAGCCGACAAAGACAGGACAAAGTTTGCCGGATATTACGGCTTTTCTGGCTTCGGCGTGAATTGTCTCGACAGATATTGATTTTCCTTCTATATAGAGTTCGGCTATCACGTCTGAAACATCGGAAAGTGCCTCTATAAGAGCTTCTCTTGCTGTGGCAGATTCATCTTTCATTCCCATCGGTATTTCGTCGATTTTAATAAGTGCGCCGTCTTCTCCTGTAAAACGCAGGAGTTTCATTTCAACGAGGTCGATTACGCCTTCAAGGGTATCCTCAATTCCGAGGGGCAATTGAAAAGCGGCAGGGGCCGCCGCAGGAAATTTCATTTTGATCTCTTCGAGCGTTCTTTCATAGGACGCCCCCATTCTATCCAGCTTATTGATAAACGCTATTTTGGGAACCTGATATTTTTCCGACTGTCGCCAGACTTTTTCGCTTTGCGCCTCAACACCTTCAACTCCGCTAAAGATCACGATAGCTCCGTCGCTTACCCTTATGGCCCTTTCGACTTCTGCTGTAAAGTCGATATGTCCGGGGGTATCTATGAGATGTATGAGCTTCTCCGAGCCCTTCTGTGTCCATTGGAGACTTGCCGCCGCGGCTGTTATTGTTATTCCCCTGCGGCGCTCCTCGTCGAGATAATCCATTACGGTATTGCCTGCATCGACATCGCCGATTCGGTGTGTTTTGCCCGAGTAGTAGAGGAATCTTTCGGTAACCGTGGTTTTACCGGCATCAATATGTGCGATAATGCCGATATTTCTTATGCTTCTGAGTGCGGCCTTACAGTCGTCCTGTTGATCCCCTGACATTATCAAGACTCCCTGAATTTGAATCCATTCCCTCTATGAGAGAATTTAGATACTAAAACAAGAAAGTTCAACCGTTTATTTCCAGAACTGCCACCACTTTTTCGTGGGCCTCGGAGGGGGTGCGAATTTTGCTTTGGGTCTTATGTTGGTGAGGGTCTTTCTGACCTTCGTACTTGTCATCTTGCCTGTTCCAGGCTGGGGAAAGTCGGACGTTTTCATTCTGTCGGTATCATTTTTAATAACATCAATTCTAAACTGATCATTCACGTCAGGAAGCATGCCGATGCTGGCTCTTGAAAGCTTAACTGTATTGGTTGGACCGCCGTCACCATCCATCTTTGTCGCAGCCTGAGGCTGCTCATTTACAGGGGCCGTTGTGGCTGCCGCTGGTGACTGCTGGGGTGGAACCGGGCTGGACTGGGGAGACGTTATTGTAAAAATGGCCCCGCATTCCGTGCATTCCGCGGCCTGTCCTGCATATTCCGCCGGAAGGTCGTATACAAGATTGCACCCAGGACATGAGACTTTGAGGTTTTCAGGCATGGGCTATCCTTATTTTTTTACATTCAATCCGGTCAATATAACTTAAATTTATTATATATCAACAGGGCCTCAGCAGTTTTTTTATGATTATTCGGAATCATCTTTCTGGAGATATTCGTCAAAGAATTCTGCAGCCAACGGGGCGCATGTTCTTCCGCCGCTCATGCCTTTTTCTATGAAGATGCAGATTGCATAGGTTTTTCCTTTGTCGGAACCGAAGGCTATGAACCATGTATTAGTATATCGGTTGCTGCGCGGCCCTACCTCCGCCGTTCCGGTTTTACCGTAAAGAACTATTTTGTCATTTTTAGCCAGCTTAGAGCTGCCTTCCGGATCGTTAACGGCCTTGTACATCCCCTCCTTCACTATTTTAAGACTTTCTTGAGAGGCCTTGAGACGTGATTTCAATTCAGGGCTGTATCTGAGTGCGGCCTTACCATCCTGAGGAATAATTTTCCCGAGGATGGAAGGTTTCATGACTTTACCGCCGTTGGCTATCGCCGCAACATAGCTCGCGGCCTGAATCGGGGTTAAGAGAATTATGCCCTGCCCTATCGACAGTATTCCGGTGTCATACTGATTCCAGGGCATTTTATAAAGCTTTTGTTTTACTTCGCGAGACGGGAGCATCCCTTTTTCCTCTGGAAGCTGTATGCCTGAAGGGGAACCTATTCCAGCAGATTCCAAGACGACAACAATATTATCAAGGCCTATCTGTGAACCTTTCTCTATGAAATAATCATTGCACGATGAACGAATTGCCTCCGTCATATTAACTGTTCCGTGCCCGCCGCTACGCCAGCTCCAGCATCTAATCACTGCATTCCCGATGGTCGTGGCGCCGTCACATGTTACTGTTTCTTTTGGGGATATCCCATTTTTCTGGAGAGCAAGCGCTATAAGCGGTTTGATTATGGAACCCGGCATGTATGTTCCTGACAACGCCCTGTTTATCATCGGCCTTAACGGATTGGAATTAAGCTCCTTCCATTTTTTTGAAAAAATGTGGGGAACGAAATCCTGGGGGTTGTAGGCGGGGGCAGATAGCATGGCAAGGACTTCGCCGTTGTCGGCATCAAGAACGATAAATGCGCCTGTTTTGCCGTCCATAAGTCGTTCAGCTATTTCCTGAGCCTTCCAGTCTATAGTAAGTACCACGTCAGCCCCCATCCGTGCCGGACTCGATTCAATGACCTCATGTATATATCCTACGTTATTTACACGGACGAGACTGGTCCCGGGTTCTCCTCGAAGTTCGTTATCGAAAGTGTTTTCGGCGCCATTTCTACCGACAGGATCAGGAACGTAATAGAAGAAATCCTCCTTATCCTCTGCCTTTACAGGGTCTTCTCTGCCAACATAGCCTATCACATGCGCACATTTTTTGCCTTCCGGATAAAGCCGCACAGGTTCGGTCTTTATTTCCATGCCAGCCACGGGTGGCATAAGCTCGGAAACGATGGCAAGTTCCTTCTGCGTGAGATTTTTAAATAAGGAAAGAGTCATGCCTGGCTTGGTATTTATGTGATGCCGCACGATTTTTTCTGTAAGGGGTTGAGGTTTCTTGAGGACGTTTGCGATACGTTCCGCGCATTCAAGTATATGCTTTATCGTTTTAGCCTGTCGGCCCGGCTTACGCATTTCCGAAAGGTGAAACACCACGTTGTAAGACGGTCTGTTATCGGCGAGCAGTTTTCCGTCCGAGCTGTATATCCGTCCTCTCACGCCAGGATCGCGGATACTTCTTATGGACTGTTTAGATATGTTTTCGCGATGCTCCTCGCCATCTTTTATCTGCACCTCCCACAGTCGGAACAATATGGCAGCGTAGGTCAATCCCATGACCGCGCCAAGCACAGGAAACCTTATTGCGTTAAGTGTCAAGGACATGCTCAGATCAATCTCCGTCGTTTTCTATAGTGAGTCTATTGCCATGCTAAAATCATCTGCCCCCTTGAATATCATTGCGTTCCAGCCGCGCTTGATGGCAGCCTCAATGTTCTGAGGCATATCGTCGGTGTAGTAACATGGCTTTCCATATTTTCCTTCAAACGCCTCATACATTCGGCTCTCCGGTTTTTTCGCGCCTTCCTCGAAGCTGAATATTGCGCCGCTTACAAGGTGGGCGAATGAGAGCGTGCGGTATATCCTCATAGAGTGAAGCTCTGACGTGTCTGAAAAAAATATCATACGGAAACCTTTGGATGCGGCCTTTTTCACAGCGTCTGCCATCCCGTTGATGTTTTCACCTATTATAAGGTTCCATGCGTGCCGTAACTCATCGTCCTTCAGTGTCGAACCGGTGCTTTTCCTGAAAAGGTTCAGCCAATCATCTTCTGTCATGAATCCTCTTTCCATCATTTCTGTAGCCTGAAGAAATTCCTCTGGAACATCCTCAATTACTTTATATCCTAAAAAGGCAAGAGCGCGGTCATGTCTCAGTGTCACGCACACGTTTCCTATATCGAGAGCTATTATTTTATTCATGGTATCTCCAGTTCCGCTGCGGGGCTGTTGAGCAATACATGAGAGCTTTCTCCAATTATTGCAAGGTCTTCGATTCTTATTCCGCCCCATTCCGGATAGTAAAGCCCAGGCTCCACGGATATCACGTTACCTTCTTCCAGTATGCCATGATTCATCGGAGATACCCTAGGCTGCTCATGGATTTCAAGCCCCACCCCGTGGCCAAGTCCATGAATGAATCCATAGTTGAGTCCGTTCTTTGACCCTGTTGGAAAGCCGCGTTTTTCGAGCACTTCAAAGGCTTTCCTGTAGACTGCGGCTGCCTTTACTCCAGCCTTCAGCATTGCCCGCGACTTCTCTTTTGCTTCAAAAACAGCATCAAACGCCCTTTTTATTGTCGACGGCGCTTTGCCTTTGAAAAAGGTCCTTGTCATGTCGCCCCAGTAACCTGTCGCGTCCGAGCGCGGAAATATGTCCGCTATTATTACCTGTCCGGCCTTCAGCGGGCCATTGCCGGCGTTGTGCGGTTCGGACGATTGCCTCCCGCAGGCAGTTATTGTTCTTGATGCGGAATAGCCGTTGCGTTTAAGTTCTGTTTCAATTTCCGAGCGAAGGCGTTCGGAGCTGAGTATTTCGCCATTGAGTATGAGACTTGAATTCTTGTCCACGCTGGCTTCGGCTATCATACGCTGTGCCATTTTCATTGCCGATTCCGTTGCCTTCTGGGCCTTGGCAATAAAAGATATCTCGCGTTTTGTCTTTACTGCGCGCGCCGGGAAAAAGGCAGATTCGGAAATGGTGGTCTTTATTCCCTTTTTCTCCAAATCCCGAGCGTATTTAAGCGAGAAATCGGGGGGAACTTCCCAGTCTTTTATTCCTGTTTTTTCAGATATGGCGATTATAAGTTCTAATTTCCCGGGGTGCGCATTTTCCTTTTTTGCGAATGCGAGGTCGTGATATACCTTAACTCCCTTTTTCACCTGCGAAAGCGCTCTCTGATATTCGAGGGTTGAAAGCACGACGGCTTTTTCGCTTCCTGCCGAAAAAAAGATGAAAGGATCCGGGCAAAAGAAGCCGCTCGCATATAAAATATCGGCGGATATCTCACTCGCGGAAACAATAAGTCTTCCTTTTTTCATCTTTCGAAGCCTTTTGCTCATTTTATTGATTTGAAATTTAATCTTCAGAATATAGTGTCTTTATCTGAAAGTTCTATGAATTAAGGGAAGGTTTTAAAAATGATATCATCTGTGGGATTTATAATTGTTTCCTACATTTTCGCTTCGATTCCCTGGGGATTTGTAATCGGAAAACTCAGAGGAATCGATATAAGGAAGCACGGCAGTGGAAATATCGGGGCAACCAATGTAACAAGGGTTCTCGGCAAATGGGCTGGCAGAATATGCTTCCTCATGGATTTTCTGAAGGGCCTTCTGCCCGTACTGCTCGCGATGAAGCTCATTAGCGCCGGATTTATTTCCGATTGCTCAGGTGTATTTCTCTGCTCAGTTGTCTTTGCGTGCGTCGCGGGACACATGTGGAGCATTTTTCTTAAATTCACAGGTGGCAAGGGCATGTCCACCAGCGCAGGGGCGCTACTGGCGCTTTCCCCATATGCGACAATCACATGTGCCGCCGTCTGGTTTACGGTATTTCTCTATTCGAAATATGTCTCCTTGGCAAGTATAGCCGCCGCTGTAGTCCTGCCGGTGGCGGCCATCATCTTCGCTTTTGCCGGGGTATGGCCGCTTCCCCCCGCGGTACTTGTTCTTCTTGTAATCATCACTTTTCTTGCCGTGTTCAAGCATAGGGCAAACATAGAAAGGCTCAGAAACGGAACGGAAAACCGTTTTGTAAAAGTTAAAAGGGATACCGAATAATGCTGAAAGAAAAGATATGTGTGTTAAGCGATGGCGGATGGGGAACAGCTATCGCTCTTCTTCTTTGCGGCAACGGGCATGATGTCGTCCTATGGGGCCCCTTCCCTGAATATATAGAGGAAATGAAGGCAAAAAAGGAAAACTCCCGCTTTCTCGCAGGTGTCCCTCTGGACGAAAAGCTTGTGCTTTCCACGGATATCGCCGATGCCGTGTCGGGCGCAAAATATATATATCTTGCATCTCCGTCACAGTACGCTCGCTCCACACTTGAGAAGCTCCGCCCGTTTTACAAACCGGAGCAGCTGATAATAAGTGTAGCCAAAGGAATAGAAAACGGTACCCTTAAGCGAATGAGCGAAGTCTGCTCCGAAGTCTTGGGCCGCGTCCAGTTTTGCGTACTTTCAGGGCCGAGTCATGCTGAAGAAGTCGCACGCAAATGTCCAACCGCCGTTGTCGCCGCCTCTTCCTCTCCCGCCGAGGCACGCGCTGTCCAGGAACTCATGATGAATAGTTATTTCAGGGTTTACACGACCGATGATGTAACAAGTGTGGAGCTGGGCGGCTCACTTAAAAACGTGCTTGCTATTGCGGCCGGCGTTGTAGACGGAATGAAAATGGGCGATAACTCCAAAGCGGCACTCATAACCCGCGGCATAGCCGAAATGTCGCGGCTGGGTGATGCGCTCGGCGGGCGAGAGAAGACATTTGCCGGACTCAGCGGAACCGGCGACCTTATCGTAACATGTATGAGCGGACACAGCCGCAACCGTCATGTTGGCGAAGAACTCGGCAGAGGCAGAAGCATCGATGAGATTCTGAAAGAAATGGGACTCGTTGTAGCCGAGGGCGTTAAAACTTCGAAGAGCGCCTACGAACTTGCCCGTAAATGCAATGTCATAACCCCTATTATTGACGAAGTTTACAAGACCCTTTATGAAAACAAAGATCCTCGACAGGCCGTCTACGATTTAATGACGCGCCGCGCCCGAAGCGAATTCGATTAAGAAGGCGAAAGCCCGATTACAAAAAAAACCGGCCCTAGCAGGGCCGGTTCTCACAGGTTAGGAAGTACCGAGGAATATATTTATTTGTCTTTGTCGTTGCCATTTCCGTTGTTGCCGTTGCTGCTTTCATCATCGACATCACCGGATGCATCCACTTCGCCATTGGGGCCGCCATTTCCCTGTCCGGGATTGCTGCAGTCTACGCCATCCTCGTTGTTGCCGTGCCCGTTATTGGAGTTGCCTTCGCCATCATCGTCAGATGTTTCAGCGGAACTGTCATCATCGCCCGTTGATGCGTCAGATGTTTCAGCGGAACTGTTGCTGCCATTACCATTTTCATCATCGACAGTGCCGGACGGATCTTCTTCGCCGTTAGGCCCGCCATTTCCCTGTCCGGGATTGCTGCAGTCTACGCCATCCTCGTTGTTGCCGTGCCCGTTATTGGTCTGTTCGCTTCCGGCATCGCTTTCAGTATCGCCATAACCATTACCGCTACCCTCGGCATATGTATTTCCGTGACGATAGCGATGACGGTTAGTGTTTCTTGTCCTGTCACTGGTGGAATCAAGGCTGCCGGAATCGTCATAATACCAGAAATTACTGTAATTTGCGGCCGCAAGGGATTCAACGTGCCCGCCGTCAAGATGAACAACGTTAAACATTCCATAATGGAGAATGTCAGACCTGTCGTAAACGACCTTTTCCTCTTTGCTTGAGAGCAATGAGGCGACCTCAGCATTACCTGTGTCAAATCCATATTCAGAACCGTCGCCTGAGGCAGTGAAGTTCTTTTCCCAGTCATAGCGGCTTCCCATATAGTGATAGCTGGTATTGCCGACAAGATCTGAAGCCGCAACAACGCTGTCTTCAGTATCGGGGCATACCGCCATGTCAAAATTAGTTATGTAATTTGAGAGAAAGGAAAAATCGACAAGCCACACGGAAGAATAGGGAAGAGTTCCCCTATTGTCGGCCTTGTATAGGTTAGTGCAGACGACCATCTGCTGGAGATTTCCCTTGCAAAATGTTTTTCTTGCCATTCCTTTCGCTCTTTCCAGAGCCGGAAACAAAAGGGCAATGATGGCAATAGCGATACATGTTACAGAAAGCAGTTCGACGAGTGAAAAACAATTCCGCAGACAACTCTTCTTTTTCATTTCCAGTCCTCCTTAACCTCTTGACGGAAATATACAGCATTTAGGATGCCAGAGCAATGAAAAGTGGGAAAAATCATTGAATAAAAATTCGATCGCCATAAAAAAAATCAGGCCGGTCAACAACGACCGGCCTGCAAGATACGCACACACACTGACATTTAACAGAACATTCCTTCACCTCATTGCTTTTCATCATCAAATCCGGCAGATACGTCCTCCCACTTCCCCATCCAGCCCTGCCCCGGATTACTGCAGTCCACGCCGTCCTCGTTATTGCCGTGACCGTTATTGGTATGTCGGTAGGTAAGGTTGTTTCTGAACTCATTTACATTGTTTGTGGCATCTTCGGACAGGTCTATATCGCCGGCATAATCATAATACCAGAAATTAGCATATTCCGAAGAGGGAAGCGACTCAACGTGAGAGCTGTCCATATGAACAACATTGAAAAAACCGTAGTGGACAATGTCAGATTTATCGTAAATAACCCTTTCCTCCTTTTTAGAAAGTTGTTCGGCTATTCCTGGATTTTCGGGGTCGTACCCGTATTCAGTGCCGTCTCCAAAGGCAACATTGTTTCTTTCCCAGTCATAACGGCTCCCCATATAATGGTAGCTGGTATCGCCGACGAGGTCACCGACCTTTGAGACAACGTCTTCTGTGTCCGGGCACATCGTCATTCCGAACCCAGTTATATAATTGGAGAGGAATGAGAAGTCAACCAACCACAGGGACACGTAAGGGAGCGCCCCCCTGTTATCAGCCTTGTAGAGGTTAGTGCATACGAGCATCTGCTGGAGGTTGTTCCGGCAGAACGTCTTTCTGGCCATGCCCTTGACCCTTTCCAAGGATGGGATTAACAAGGCCATCAGTGCCACGGTAATAAACATTACGCACATCAGCTCTACGAGGGAGTAACGACATTTTAGGTTCGCTTTCATGATTCGACCCTCCTTTCAATATCCAGTCTTCTATGTAAACAATACTGCTACCGGACGTAGGGGGGCGCATCTTAAGCAGCTTGGTAAATTGTCCTAATACCAGTATAAATTATGACTATGGAATTTTCAGTATAAAATCGAGGGAGATAAGCAGATTTAACAAAAAACGCACAAAGCGCATCTGGCTCTATTTTTTCCAGAAAAGCTCGGGAAAGTCGTTTTGCACTCCCCGTATATTCCTTGGAGTAATAAAAATGAAGTGCTGGTAAAAAGCATTTTCCGCCTCTTTCTCATTCTCAGTATTGAGAATTTTCGCATTTTTGAAATTGAGCCCCGGGATAAAAACCATTGCGCCAATCACAGCTTTTTGTCTGAATGCTGACTCAAGCCTAGACACATTCCCCCGAATAAGGATTAGCTTCGGCGCATTGGGTTTTCTCCAGAACGACAGGCTTCCGAGCATTCTCGGCAGCCCGACAAGAGATATGACGAAATCAGTTCTGGGGTGTTTACGTATCGCCATATCGAACTCTCTGGGGCTGAGCCAGGCGGAAGAAGAATCAGCGGATTCATAAGGTCTTTCGATGGCGCAGATTTTGAAGCTGGTGGAATCGAGGCTCTTCTCAATTCCTTTGATTATCGCGTCGGACATGCCTGAGCCTGGCAGTTTTTTGTCCAGAGGATAGTCAATGATAAGTACCTTCTTTATTCTTTTCGAGGCATTCCATGGATAATTCCGGATATAATCGGCGCTGTACTTTCCTGCGAGTTCCATGTATGAACGCTCCTTTTCCAAGAGTTCACTCTTGGGCGTACTGCCCATCAGAATGGAAAATACCTTGAAGTAAAAAAGAACGAGCATGAGAAGGAGAAGTACCTGAACGGCAAAACTGTCCTTCGCCGAAAGAGTGCTTTTATACCTCTTGTAGAAGTAGTACAGTGCAATGGTTATAATAACAAGCGAAATATAAAACCACATAGTCGAGCTAAAGTGTCCTATTCAAATAACAGGAGATAAATTATCATAAGTTTTTGAAGTTTGCGAAATGAATCGTATAATAATGCTTAATTTTTATAAAGAAAGGCAAAGATGTTTTCAGACAGGATATACTCAAGACCCGGCGGCAGGAACGACGCATCGGGAATGAAATGCGTATTTACTCTTATTCTCATAAATGTACTTATATACTTTTTCATACAGCCGAACCTAGGGCAGTTTATCGATGAGTTCACGTTCAACAGCGCAGGATTCAGGAACTTAAAGCTATGGCAACCCTTAACCGCAATGTTCCTCCACGCAGGCGGCACACATCTTCTGCTGAACATGTGGGGACTCTATCTGTTCGGCTCGCTCGTGGCTCCCCAGCTCGGGGCATTGAGTTTCCTGGAAATATATTTCGTGGGCGGAATAGCAGGAAATATATTCTGGATGCTCTTTAACTGGAACAGCCCATTTCCGTTGCTGGGTGCGAGCGGCGCGGTTTTCGGGGTCATGATGGTGACGGCGATGCTCCAGCCGAACCTCGAACTCATCGTCTTCCCTATCTTCATACCCCTAAAAGTCAAAACAATGGTGATAATTTTCATTGTAATCGAGATTATCAGCAACGCAAAGATAGACGTCATAGCACACACGGCGCACTTGGGGGGACTCCTCGGCGCTTACATGGTGGTCAAAATCTTTCACAAAAAAAAGATCCAGTGGGACCCGCTCTCATTTATTTTCAGCGGCGCAGCAAAAACGCGAACACCGCCCGGCTGGAAGGTCAACGACACAAGCAAAACAAACGAGGATTACCGTCAACGACCGCCCGCATCACCGCCGCATGACGACGCTGACGCTGAAGATGGAGATAAAGTATCCCAGGGACAACTTGACAGGATACTCGACAAGATTTCAAAGTCGGGTATAAATAGCCTGGCGGAATCTGAAATGAATATCCTGCGAAAAGCCAGGGAACAGATGAAGAATAACCACTGAAAAACTTTATAAACAACGGAACTTAACAAATGGCAAAAAACTCAGACCACGAAAAACCGCTTCATATCGTAATGGCATGCAGCGAAGCTCACCCCTACGCAAAGACAGGAGGACTAGCCGATGTGGCATTTTCCCTGCCAGCGGCACTCGCCAAAAGAGGACATAAGGTATCCGTATTTATGCCCTTCTACAACCAGAAAATGGCGCCAATGAAGCTCCGCTACGCATCCAGATATGAAATGCTGCCCGTGCCGCTCGGAGACAGGACGGAATGGGCCCAGGTGCTTGAGCATAAGCTGGATAAAAATCTAAGCTTCTATTTTATAGAATTCAATCTCTTCTTTGACCGGCCCGGCCTTTACGACTGGAATGGTGTTGAGTACCACGACAACGCCAAAAGATTCATCTTCTTCTCCCGCGCCTGCATGGAGGCCATCAAAGTACTGCAAATGGAACCCGATATTCTCCATACGCATGACTGGCATACATCACTCTGCAATGTCTACCTGAAAAGCCATCTGTACAAAGACCAGCCGGCATTTCGAAAATGTAAATCCGCACTGACTATCCATAACATAGGCTATCAGGGCGTATATCATAAATCAAATCTTTTCTGGACACAGCTGGGCTGGGATTACTTCAACTTTACATGTCTCGAATTCCATGACCAAATAAACCTCCTCAAAAGCGGGATACTCAATGCCGACATGGTCAATACCGTAAGCCCGACCTATGCGGAGGAAATACTATCCCCTTCATACGCCTTTAACCTTGAAGGTTCACTCCAGAACCGTGCCGCACGCGGACATCTGCGGGGCATCATCAATGGAATAGATGTAAATATCTGGAACCCTGAAAGAGATTCACTCATTTCCACACACTACTCGGCAGTCACTCTTGCCGGAAAATCTGAATGCAAAAGGGCTCTCCAACAGAAGTTCGGACTACAACAGAGGCCCGATGTGCCCTTGCTGGGGTCACTGTCGCGCCTTGCCTATCAAAAGGGGTTCGATGTCTACGCCGATTCCCTCGAAGAGCTTCTGCAAACCGATGATATCCAAGTGATTGTCATAGGCTCCGGCGAATACTATTTGCAGGAAAGGCTCAACAGTCTCTGCATCCGCTACCCTGAGAAATGCAAGGTCTACATAGGCTACTGCAACGACCAGCTCGCCCACATGCTGGAAGCTGGAAGTGATTTCTTTGTAATGCCTTCACGATACGAGCCTTGCGGACTTAATCAGATGTACAGCATGAGATACGGAACGCTCCCCATAGTGAGGGCAACCGGCGGGCTCGAAGATACCGTGATAAATTACGAGCCGGAAAAACCAAGAGAATGTACAGGCTTTAAATTATGGGAACTCTACCCCCATGCCCTGACCAACACTATCCGATGGGCGGTTTCAATATATAAAAATGAACCGGATAATATAGACGCAATGCGCCGTTGCGCAATGAAAAAGGATTTTTCATGGAATCACACCGCGAAACTCTACGAGGCTCTTTACAACGATGCTCACCGCAAATTTTGACTATAATCTGCCAGAAGAACTCATAGCCCAATACCCCCTCCCCGACAGGGAGGGGGCGCGCATGCTGGTACTGGACAGAAAAAGCGGTTCATGCGAAATGGGAGAGTTTAGAAATATTTCCGAATTCCTAAGAGAAAAAGACTGCGCCGTCTTCAATGATACCAAGGTAATCCGCTCAAGAATATTCGGAAGAAAAGATTCCGTGTCCGGTGCGCGAGTTGAAATCCTCCTCATCTCCAAGTCTCTTGACAGCAATGATTCATGGCAGTCGTTGCTGCGCCCTAGAAAAAGGGTAAGGCCCGGAACTCACGTGTTCCCGGAAAAAAGCGATGGTTCGCTTATGGAAGACTGCTTTCTTTCCATAAGCTCGCTAAACGATGATGGTTCATGCACAATAGCCTTTGACGGCGGCGCGTCATCATCCAGAATAATAGAAGAATGCGGGCACGTCCCCCTCCCCCCTTACATCAAGCGCAAGGACGCACTGGAAGATATCAAAAACTATCAAACCATTTTTGCGAAAGAGCCCGGTGCCGTAGCCGCACCGACAGCTGGGCTGCACTTCACCCCCGCAATTCTGAATGGAATAAGATTAAAAGGAGTAAGCACTACTGAAGTAACGCTCCATGTCGGCCCCGGCACATTTAAACCCGTGAGCGCGGAAAATATAAAAGACCACCAGATGCATTCCGAGGATTTCTTGATAAACGAGGATGCCGCACGCTTGATTAACCAGACCCGCGAGGCAGGCAAAAAGGTATTCGCTGTCGGAACAACCACCGTAAGAGTGCTTGAAACAATGAGCTCACCCGAGGGAATCCTTAAAGCCGGAAGCGGTTCCACTGATATATTCATCTATCCGCCCTACCAGCCCAAAACGGTCGATATGCTTCTCACAAACTTTCATCTTCCTAAAAGTACGCTTCTTATGCTAGTATGCGCCTTTGCGGGGCAAAACAACGTGATGAAAGCCTATGAACTTGCGATTAGAGAAAAGTTCCGTTTCTACAGTTACGGCGACTGTATGCTACTGATATGACCCTGCTTACTCAGGACTCGATCATGTCAATCTTGCCTGAAAACTTCGCACCTTTCTCAATGGAGACAGCTGGCGCCGTAAGCTCGGCCTTAACCTGTCCCGACGGTGCTATTACGATACATTCCCTACCCGAAGCCTTGCCGGAAAGTCGGCCTTCCACCATGATATTGTTGGCAATGACATCCCCCTCCATTATGCCATTCTGGCCAACCATTATGTCGGAAGAAATATCTATAATTCCTTTCATTTCGCCCTCAAGCCGCAACGGAGTACTCCCTGATATGCGGCCATTAATCACGGTTCCTGGTATTATCACACTGGCATCGGAAGAACTCATGAGAAAGGCTCCTGGCTAAAAGTTTAGTTTTCTTCGGATTCAGGGTCAATGGCGCGGCCGGGTAAAAATGGCGCATGGTGTTTTATCGTTGAGTCAATAATGGAAGATTTAAGAATTCCAATCTCGGAACTTTCCGGATCGTCAATAATCTCCTCGCCATCGGGACTTTCAATATCAGCAGACTCGCTGATTGCCTCCGCTGAGGTCTCGCTGGACGGCGCCTCGCCTTCCCCCATTTCTATGGAACCGGTGAATTTAGCGCCTTTTTCTATTGAAATAGCGGGGGCCTTGAGCTTGCCGTTGACACGTCCAGTCGGGGTTATCTGAATAAAATCTGCTTCGGCATCTCCTATAAAAGTACCTGCCAGAAAAATATTTATGGCTTTAATCTTCGCTTCGGCCTTGCCGCCTTCGGCAATAAATATACTGCTGTCTAGATTTACTTCCCCATATATTTCGCCTTCAATCTTTATGTCGGCGTTTCCCGTAAGTTTCCCATCTATCCTTATACCGGCCAGAATTTTAGAAGCAGACATTTTCACCCTCCGAATTTTTATTACACCAGTTAAGATATATCAAGAAACAAAGGGAGCAAGCAGACTATCCTAAATATTATAAAAACTTCGGGGAAATAATCCTCCCATGAACCCGGCTAATATATTAAAGGTTTCAGTTGTTATCTTTTCTAACTGTCAATCGGCAAATCTCTCGCCCAATATCCAGAAAGCGATTATTCCCTGCGAAGAACCGGATTGCTTGTCATTAAATCAGCTTTGCCACTCTATTCCTGATGATTGGAATGAACAGAGGGCAATGTTTGTCTGATTTGAAGAAATGATTCCAACGCGCCTTTCCACTCGGGCTTTAACCGTTTTTAGGTGGCGCATTTTGAGTTTGCGCTAACAATTGTGTTGCACAAAAAATTACCCAATGAGGTTATTTCATAATGAGATATTCCACTCTTGCCATTTGGTAAAATTGGTTCTTGAAATTCTCTTCCCATCACCTTTTTATAGCGGATTCGCAAAAGTTTTTTAGACACTAAGTTATCAAGATATGCTCTCTCAAAGATAGTATTCTCGTCGTGGCTATCAATATTAAGGAGTTCTGAGGGATTTATTAGCTCTTTATTATGGGAATAATCAATTAATATTAGAATTTCTTTATCATTCAATTCATTAAGCAAATATAATAATTAAAAAGTTGACTTATAAACGGGAAATGACATTTTAAATATTTAAGTCCTCTTTATAATCAATCTCATTTAGTTGGGCTTTTCAATAAAAATATGCTTGAATTTACTACAATTTATATTTCGCCTTCGATCTTTATATCTGCGTTCCCTGAGAGCTTCCCGTCGATTCTTATACCGGGTAGAATTTTCGAAGCTGACATTTTGCCCCTCCACTTTTTTTAGCGAGGATAAGATATATCACTTAAATATAGGAACAAGTATTCTGAGGAATTTAATCGAAATATTCTTTGCGGGTCAGGAGCTTATTATATCCCGGTATACCTGCGTATCGGAATCGCTGAAGGTTACAAAGATGACTTTAGAAGGAAATCGTTCCGGCCATTGCGTTACTGTTCCGACCGCTATTTTTGCTGCGTCTTCGATGGGATAACCGTATATCCCCGTACTGATTGACGGAAACGCCAGAACCTCCAATTCATTATCGGAAGCCAGTTTAAGTGAATTACTGTAGCAGCTTCTGAGAAGTTCCTCCTCGCCGGAACTGCCGCCATTCCAAACGGGCCCCGGAGTGTGGATCAGGTAACGGCATGGCAATCTATAGGCCTTCGTTATAACGGCCTCTCCTGTACGACATCCGCCGATTTTTTTGCATTCGGCCAGGAGATCCGGACCTGCGGCCCGGTGAATGGCACCATCCACACCGCCTCCGCCGAGAAGTGTCGTATTGGCGGCGTTAACAATGGCGTCAACTGTTATTCTCGTTATATCGACTTGGCGGAGTTCTATTTGCATTCGGCGGCGGGAGCCTTTTGCTGTTCGGCAGAAACCGCGGTGGGCTTGACTACTTTTTCCGTATTTTTCAAGTACCAGGGTGTTGTCAACTGAAATTCGGAATCGGGGATATCGATATTCATCTTGTATTCGATAACTTTATATTTAAATACCATATCGTCTACAATAACTCTTGATTCGGAGGCAATCCACACGCAGTCATACATGGAATATTTATCGGTTTCAGAAATATATTTATAGGAGCCGCCCGTTGTAAACCTTGTGGTCTCCAGTCTTTTAGTAAGAAAGTTTTCTTTACCGATATAGAAGATTATGGGCGGAAGATCCTTATATTTGGAGTAACACGTAGCTTTATAATATCTCTGAACCGGATCATCAGAAGTTATAACTTCCGAAAGATCAATCTTGGGAAAAACGGAAATCATCGTACTGGAGGGATGTCCCAGTTCGGAAAGAACTTCTATCAGCTGATAAGAACTGCCCTTTATCTCCGTTATCTCATCGGTCTCACAGTTCACGTTCCATGCTTGTTTGCCGTTTGAAATTACAGCAAGCACAGGCTTACCGTTCATAAATGTGGTCGTCCTCAGGGAATTGGGGAGTTTGAACTTGACTTCAACCATTCGGGTGTACGAACTACCGTCAGCCCCTTTGGTTGACATTTCCTGCTTTATAAGATAGGAATGACATTTTTTAAAAATGCCTTTCGGGTCCGCTGCCGTTTCAAGATTATCGCTAAGCTCATCAACAGTAATGTCTGCCGGGAACGTATTCTCTTCGAGATCATCGAGATAGGCGCACCCGCAGAAAACCATTGTTAGAGCAATGGACAATGACATGGACCTTGCAAGCATTTTCTTCATAAGTTTCCTTCTTACAGGATGAATCAAGTTCAAGACTCCTGTACCATTTACAACGCTCAGGCGTTGTATGTTGTTGATGTTGTCTTCCCGCTGTATTCATTCCATTCGGTATGGAAGAACTGACCGCGCGGCTTATCTATGCGCTCATAAGTGTGGGCACCGAAATAATCTCTCTGTGCCTGAAGCAGATTTGCAGGAAGCTGCTCCGCCCTGTATGAGTCATAATAGGCTATAGAACTTGAAAAGGCGGGAACAGGAACCCCCATCGTGACCGCAGTCGCTATCACTCTGCGCCATGATTCCTGGCATTTATCAATGATATTTCTGAAGAAGGGATCAAGAAGGAGATTTGAGAGACAGGGGTTCTTGTCGAACGCCGTCTTAATGTCGCCAAGGAACTTTGCCCTTATAATACATCCGCCTCTCCACATCAGGGCGATATCCCCGTATTTCAGGCTCCATTTATATTCTGCAGCGGCCGCGCGCAGAAGCTGAAATCCCTGAGCGTAGGAACATATTTTTGAGGCATAAAGCGCTCTGCGGATATCCTCAGTGAATGACTTGGCGTCACCATTGAACGGAAACTTCGGGCCTGGGAGGATTTTTGCGGCTTCAACGCGTTCTTCCTTCACGGCTGACACGCAACGGGCAAAAACGGCTTCGGCTATTGTGGGGGCGCATATCCCGAGATCAAGCGCGCTTGTACTGGTCCATTTTCCGGTCCCCTTCTGTCCTGCCGTATCGAGGATTATATCAACAACGGCCTTGCCGGTTTCAGGATCTTTCTTGCTAAATATTTCAGACGTTATCTCTATAAGGTAACTGTCGAGTTCGCCTTTATTCCATTCGGTGAAAACGCTCTGCATATCGTCGGCGTTCATGCCGAGAATATTTTTCATAAGGCTGTAGGCTTCGCAGATCATCTGCATGTCGCCGTACTCGATGCCGTTATGAACCATCTTTACAAAATGTCCTGCGCCGTCGTTGCCAACCCATTCGCAGCAGGGACTGCCATCGGCAACTTTCGCGGATATCGATTGAAAAATGGGTTTTACATATTCCCATGCCTCGGGTGATCCTCCGGGCATGATAGAGGGGCCTTTCAATGCACCCTCCTCCCCGCCGGAAACGCCGGTGCCAATATAGAGAAAACCCTTGGATTCCAAGTACTTAGCCCTACGGATAGTGTCGGGGTAATAGCTATTACCGCCATCGATTATGATATCGCCCTTTTCGAGATGGGGAATGAGCGCTTCGATAAAATCGTCTACAGCTTTGCCCGCCTTGACCATAAGCATTATTTTGCGGGGTCTTGCAAGCTTGGCGCAAAGCTCTTCGATGCTGTGGCTTCCGATTACGTTTTTGCCTTTGCCGCGCCCGGCTAGAAAGCCGTCCACTTTTTCAACTGTCCTGTTGAAAACGGCGACTGTAAAGCCTTTGCTTTCCATATTAAGTACGAGGTTTTCACCCATTACGGCGAGTCCCACCAGCCCTATATCGGCCTTTTCTTTCATTATATTTTCCCTTCTTTAGGTGTTGTAAAAAATGCCTGTACAGTAATCACAGAAGGATTACAATACAGCGCAAATTCCTTTTTGCTAACCGAGATTTATCTGAAATATACGTCTAAACGGCATCTTTGTAAAGCGCACTTACAAAGATCCTTAAAAAAAGTCTCTTCTTTTTGCGGTAAATACCTTGACACATCTATTTAAAGCAATTACAATAACTGGCATAGGCCACGCTGTGCCAGAAATGGATTAATTTAAATGGTTGTCGACAAAAACAGTAAAGTCAGCCTCTGCGTTCAGGTCAGGAACATGCTTGTTGACTGCATACGCAGAGGAGAGCTCCCGCCCGGCAGACGCATTCCCGGAGAACGGATGCTTGCCGACTCATATGGCGTCAGCAGGGGCACCGCCGTGGAAGCTCTTAAACTTCTTGAAAATGACGGCTATGTCGAAAGGATCAGCACCAGAGGCACCTTTATATCCCAGGAGGCGGGCGCAAGGACATCTGCGCTCAAAATATTGTACCCCTTCCCTGAAAAATCCATGTCCCCCCAGTACTTGAACTATGCGAACTATTGTGCCGGCAGCGAATTATATCAGGGAATGCTTCAGGGGACGCTGGATTTCAACATGCAGATCACTTTTCAATATTTTGAAGATTCGGCGGACAGGAATGCCGCGATGAAACAGATTAAGTCGATCAGAAACTTCGACGGCATTGTTTTTACAAGTCACCAGCTTTCCCTTATGAGAGAACTTGTCACTGAAGAAGGAATTCCGCATGTTATGGTCGGAACACATAATCAGGAGAAGGGCACGCCTTTCATTTCTTATAAGCGGCTTGAAGGCATTAAAAAAACCGCGCAGTATGTGATAAAAAACGGATATCGAAGCGTGGGACTCCTGAGGGCTTATTCCGACCTGCCGGAAAACAGGGAAAAGATTGATTTATTTACGAGCGTACTCCTTGCGGGCGGAGTAAAGATCGATAAGATATGGATTTTCCATCTTGAAGACGATAAAGAACTTGCTTATAAAAAATTGAAAAACGAAATGCCGCACCCAAAAGACGGAATGCCTGAAATTTTTTTCTGTGAATCGGTATCGCATCCCTTCGCATTCTTCAGATTTGCCTCGGAATGCGGCTTGAAAATCGGCTCGGACGTCGACGTGATAAGTCATGGAGGCGATACCTCGTTCAGGGGAATAATGCCGTCCCTTACATATCTGCGCATACCATATTTTGAAATGGGCGTGGCGGCATGCCGTGTATTGAACGAAAGAATATGCGGCTCAGCCAGTGCGGGGAAAAATGTTTTACTTCCCGCTGAAATAATTGAGGGAGAGTCAACAAGAAAGAGAAGTCTAAAGTGAGAAAATCAATCAGCGGCTTATTCACACTTATCGAACTACTCGTGACAATATCAATAATGGCCATTCTGGCCAGCTTACTGCTTCCCGCCCTGAGACAGGCAAAAGAAGCCTCAAAGAGGATAACATGCATAAACAACCTTAAGCAAATTTATGTTGCCGCAGAATCCTATTGCATAGACTACAGAGTTTACCGTGTCCCATCCCATATCGAGTATCCCGACTATGACAAGACGATTTCTCCATACTGGAACGTGCTTTTAATACAAACGTCCTACATTCAGCCGGCCAAAGGATTTCGGGCGGATGATGACGCGCCGATGGGGACTCCGTCCATTCTTAAATGTCCGGGCTCAAAGGATAACGAAGGATGGGGATATAATAAAGCAACTGACTATGGGCTCAATGACTACCTGCACTGTTACTATCCCGCCATGCCATGGGTTAAAAGACATCCGACCGAACGCATAGATAAATTTCCGGAAAAAACATGCTATTTCGGAGACCAGCACTTTTACACGATGTCGCAGGAATATCCGATGAAACCGGAAAGACACATGAATTCCCATAATTTTGTTTTCCTCACCGGTCACGTTAAAAATCTCAAAGCACGGGAAATTCCCTTAGCTGAAGTATTTCCCAATGCATACAAAACTTATTTCTGGCGCGGATACGGCGGCCCATATATTGACTATCCATAAAATTTCAAAAAATATTCACTTAATAATCTTAGATAAATGAAAGGTATATTCCATGAGTCTCTTCAAGACGGTTCTGATTGTCCTATGTTTCGGGTTTATTGCATCATCATGGGGAGAAGAAGATAAATCATTGCTTTTTTACTGCGGCTTTGACGGTACTGTTGAAGCAACGAAGGCCGCCGGTGATGGACACGCCCAATATACCGCGGCTCCGGAATTCCAGCCGGGCGTTCACGGGGAAGCTGTTTTGATAGGAAAGGGAAAAGATGGAAAAGAGTATGGATATACTTATGCCTCTGAAAAAAATCTAGACTGGAGTAAGGGAACTATTTCCTTCTGGATGAAAGTACTCGACTGGCAGGGCGACAACAATTATTTCAATATCTTCTTTCAGACAGGAGCCGGAAAAAACCTTTTCATGATTTACAAATACTGCGCCATGGAACAATTGTATTTTGTTAGAGGAGAAGTGGCTACGTGGTTGTTTGCCGGCAAGAAAATTGGCGATTGGCGTCCGGGAGAGTGGCATCATATCGTATGTGTCTGGAACGATGTCGAGTCGAGAGTCTTTATTGACGGACGCATGTTTGACTCAAAAAAATTAAATTTCCCTGTTGAAAATCTCTTGCCCCGCGCCCCTTTTACTGTCGGAATTGGAAAGCCTAATCTTTTAAAAGATAAATTAATGGGGAAAAGCTTAATCGATGAATTCCGGATATATGACCGGGAATTAAGTTTGAAAGAGATACAACAACTCTATCTTGATTACGCAGCAGCAAGTGGTAAAAAAAGCAGTTCGTTGCTTACTGTCGGGATGACGACTCCGAAACTTGACGGCACAATCAATCAATATGAATATTCATTTGCCGGAACCGGGTTAACCGGAACAGACGGAGTGTTTATTCATCGTAAAAACCAGTATTTCATAAGTTATGACGAGAAAAATCTCTACGCTGCTTTCAGTTCCGGATTCAATCCGGGAGAAAAAGACTCAGAACATATAAAAGTTTTTCTGACTCCTGAGAATGACAAAAACTTTGTTCTGGACCTCAATACTGACGGCATCTGCGATGTAAAAGAGAACGGCAAGCCGATAAATTCGACCGGGATTGAAGTCAGGAATAAACTTTCAGGGGAAGAATGGGTAATGGAAATGGCGGTTCCATTCAAAACTCTCGGATATGATAATGTTCCGGAAAGTCAGAGCTGGCGGATAAATATCGGGAGAGAATTTACCAGACCTAGCGAAATCGCATCAATGGGCCAGGTTGTCGGAAAGCTGGACGACCAAAGTAATTTTTGCAAGATAGTTTTTCGCGCTGCCGCTCCTAAAATATGTATTTCCGGACTGTTTAACAATGCGGAACGCAAAACAGCAGTAAATGTCAGCGCAATTCCCTATATCCCCGATACTGAAATAGAAGCTCTTTTTATCTCCGATTCTACTAATATGTACGGAATGCGTAACGCCAAGCATAAGTTATTTACGCAAGGCAAAGGAAGCACATTTGATTACAGTGGAAAGAAAATGGATGAATTTGCTTTATATTCGATTTCAATCGATGAGAAAACGCAGGGAAAATCAATTCCGCTTTTTTATAATACCTTTATAGAAGAACGCCCCATCCCCATGCGTACCCTTTTCTTCTATACGCTGCTCGACCGTAAGGCTCTCTCTGTTTTCGGCAAAAAAAATGAGGATGGGGAGATTCAAGTCCGCTTCTTGAAGGATGACAAGACTGAAATATTCAGGGCCAGGCAGAAAATTCCAGATAACTGTAGACTTTTCAATACTTTGTTTGATCTGGATTTCAGCAAAATAACTCCTGAGACCTACACTGTTAAAATCGATTATGTATCTCCAAGCGGAAAAGAGACGGAAACCTATTCACAGGCATACAGGGTTCCTCCGGTCAATGATCCTCTTATACAGCCATATGTCGACCCGGAAGCTGAAAAGGTACCTGTGCCATGGAGTCCGTTGAATATTTCCGATTCTTCCGTTGGCACATGGGGAAGACTTTATGATTTTTCCAATGGTATCCTTTTCTCGTCACTCCAGAGTCAGAACAAGGAACTACTAACCGCACCGGCAAGCATTTGTCTGGACGGAACTGAATTGAAACCAGTAAATCCGGTTGAAACTCGAAAAATCTCTGGCAATGACGTAGTCGCGGAATATGAGAAAAAAGCCGATCTAGGAAAATTGCGGACAGAGAGCCGTCTGAAAGTGCATTTTGACGGATACTGTGAAGTTTCTATGAAGATTATTCCGCCTGCAAGCGGCTTGACAGTTCAAAAACTGTCTCTGGATATTCCGTTTCGCAATGAGATGATTAAACTGGTCAATGATGGTATCACCCCCGGAAACGCAAAAAGTAAATCCGGCGCAGTCGGGGATAAATGGTTCCAGACGCTTACCCCCCTCCCCGCGCTCTGGCTGGGAGATTATAAAGTCGGCTTTAATTTTACCGCCGAAAACCTGGAAAACTGGCATTATCGCAATCCTGACCGCAATGTGGAGATAATCCGGCAGGGCGGCAGGGCGATACTTCGCTTCAATCTCATTGATTATCAACTGAAACTTAATGAGCCGATAACTTATAAATTCGGGTTTACGGTTACTCCGGCAAAACCACTGAATCACAAGATATTGCGCTCGCGCCTTCATATTGACTGGCAGATGTGGAGCGTGATCTGGAACTATTTCGCCTCCCCTGATTACGATAATTTCAACAAACAGCAACTGGCAAACGACTGTTCTCACGGGTGGGAGGTTTTCCTTTACATGGCCCATAACTTTGCATCTCCTTTTATGCCTGAGTGGGGATACTATGAACAACAATGGCGGCAGATTCGTCCGCCTCGTACTTACGGGGTATGGACCGGAGCTCATGATGGTTATTGCGAAGGTTGCCTTAATTGTGAAGGGTATCGGAATTTTCGACTTAATCTCTGGAAAGAGTTCTTTACTAAAGCAAAAAAACCTCTGCATGAAAAAGCGATAAACTACTATTTCGACGCTCCCTGGGAAACCAGTTGCAGGAATAAATTCCACGGATGCTCGCAATGGCAGGATTCCTTAGGCAGAAAATACGATCACTTATTAGTTAATAGATTTCGAGAAACGGCTCTGAACGTTTATCGTATGATAAAACGTACCGGCCCTGACGCAAAAGTTTCATATCACGCCGAATGGCCCCGTCTGGCACCCGTGCATAATTTCACGGATGTCACGGCCGCCGGAGAAGGGCCTGAACATGAAGTAGCGAATCGCGGCTCCTACTTCGATCTTTTCACGCCGGAATCATTCTGCGCATTTTTGTCGCCGTACATTTGCGGGAACAAGACTTCGTTTATGCCTCAGTTGATCCGTGGACTATGGATATCAAGACCGGAAAAAATGGCGAATTTCGACATAAACGATCCGAAAAACCGATTGGCTGTTCTGCATTATATGGGCTATGCGGTCGTTCATGATGTTGACATTTGGGGAAACGAAAAGGAGATAACAGAACTCAATAAAATATTATGGGCGTCACAAGATAAAATAGGATGGGACGAAAAAATCAAATTCCATCCATACTGGGAACAAGACGCAGTCAAAGTCGATTCTCCTTCATCTTCGCGCATAATGGCCTCCGCCTATACGCGGAATGGCAATTTAATGCTGGCGATTCTTAACGATACGGCAAAAGATGAACGGGTTAAGATTACTCTTGATTTGAAAAAGCTTGAAGTTGCCGGCGGTTTAGCCGGTGCCGATTCATGGAATCCGGAATGTAAATATACATTGTCGAGCGAGTGGGAAGACAATGTGCCGGCCCGTGGTTTTAGGTTGATAGTATTTTCCCGCAATGAACCATCGGCGGGGAAATGATTCTTCGTCAACGATTGGGGAATTTGGGAGTCCTTCAAAGATTTTTTATGGATCCCTGGACATTAGTTATAGAGGCCCGGACAAGGTGGAGCATATAGCATATTCCGAGCAGGTCATGAAAGCCTTTTTTGAAAAAAGCAGGAGTCATCCCGATGAGATGCAGAGCATCGTCCCTCTGAGGCTTTTCGTTGAGATGAATCAGAAGGGTTGTAGGAGATGACCTGAGTTTTCTACGGCAATACTCGGGAATCCCCACCTTGTCGTCAAAAATGATCAGATTGCCCGGGATATCAGAAAAGAGCCTGTTTGAGAAGCCCGAGTCTTCTGTGACACATACCTTTTTAAGAAAAGGCACGTCTAAGATATTGGCAAGAACATCGTCCTTCAGGGAGTTATTCTTAAAGTCGAGCGCGATATGATAAATATTATTCATCGGATCTTCCATTTTGTTTACGGCGTAATATAATGTTTCGGCAGTTCCGAATCTTTATTTACGCCTATATGAAATAAAAAAGAAGATAGAGTCTGTCAACCGCTTCCAAGTATGAGCGCAATTATCGAAGTGATGCCTGCGCTTATACCGATCAACTTTCCCACGGTCATGGACTCACGCAGAAAAAATACACCGAGAACACACGTCCCCAGAAAACTCATCTGAGCGACGGGCAGCACCACACTCGCATCGCCATACTGAAGGGCCAGAGCCATGAAATATATAATTCCGCCCACCAGCAAGCCCGAAACAATTCCGTAACGAATACTTTTGGCCTCCATGAATTTTAAGGAACGCTCGCGGCAAAGCATGTAAGCCAGACCGACGACAATCCAGAAGAAGCTGTTTAACGTAATCAACCCATTGCGATCCGCATGTTGAATAAATGCGTATTTATAGCTCAATCCCATAGCCGCCCGAAGCAATGCGGCTCCAAGCGCCAGATAAATTCCGATATGCGCCGCATCGTGAACTTTGCTTTTTCCGTTCCGGGATTCACGGTAAAAAAAACATACTGCGACAAGGGCCAGAATTATCCCGATGATTTTAAGCCCGTTTATTGGCTCGCCAAGCAGGAGGAAGGCTCCTACAGCGACAATTGCCATGTTCAATCTGTAAAGGGTTGAGCAAATACCGGATTCCTGATAAGTCATTGCCTCTATCAGAAGAATGTTGGCCACAGCGGAAAATATCCCTGATATGCTGCCCCATACGAGGGTAACAGTCAAATTAGTGAATTTGCAGTCCAGCAGTAATGTAAAAAGCAGCGCCCACACCACTCCGATGACCATAACATATGCCCCGCGTGAACGCGACTTTCTTGCGTAAAGACGGAATACAAGATCATTCACAGCCGTAAATCCGAAACAGCATAACGCAAATCCAATAGCCATTCCCGCTTCCTTTTTGAATATTTGTAAAACAAGCCCTTGATTTTTTACTCACATGAAATATAATAGTACTTCAATGTAAACAAATCAATGATTTATTGACAAATATTCAACTTGTGTATACTGGAGAAAATTATGCGGCAAAATCTGATAAAGCTGGGAATGGCAATAAAGGCGGTCAGGAAAGAAAAGGAAATGACTCTTAAGGAGCTCTCCGAAAAAACAGGTCTTACCGGGGGGCTTCTTTCAAAGATTGAAAATTTCAGAACTGTTCCATCTCTTCCTGTTCTCGTAAACATCGCGAGCGCTCTCGAAACAACGCCCTCGCAGTTACTGGAAGGCATCGGCACGCTGGAAAACAAGAGATGGATTTTATCCAAAAGTTCAGAGAATAAAAGCGTCGAACGCGAAGAGAGTAAAGGTTTTTTCTATAAAAGTCTTCTCGAAGCTGCCACATCGGGACTCAACCTTCAGGTACTCACGCTTACCGTAAACCCTGGGGGACAAAGGGAACTGGTCACAACAGAAGGCGACCAGTTCATATATCTATTGGAGGGAAATATCGAATTTATCCTGGAAGCGGAAAACGTAAACATGGCTGCGGGAGACCTGCTATTTTTCGACGGAACAATCCCGCATGTCCCGCGCAATCATGGGACAAAACCAGCCACGTTACTGGCAGTTTATCTTGTTCGCGAAGAAAAAACAAAATAAAGGGAAATCAGAGTGCAAATTCCGAGATATGATACTAGCAATAAATGGTTCAAGGGCAATACACATATCCACAGCAAAATGTCGGACGGCGGAAAGAATTTCAGCGAAATAGCGGAACTTTACAACACCAAGGGCTATGACTTCCTCTTCCGCACCGACCACTGGGTGGCATCGGACGTGAAGGCAGATAAAACAGAGTATCCCCTCCTCTGGATTGATGGAATCGAACTGGACGGAACAGACAGAGCTGGCGTTTATTATCATGTGGTATGTCTGGGAAAAGCTCCGACGATGACAAGAGAAACAGGCTTCGAAAACGGAATGAATCTGGCAAAAGCAAGCGGAGCTATAATGATTCTGGCGCATCCGGAATGGTCGGGCAACAGAACGGAAGATGCTTTAAGATGGGACTTTCACGGAGTCGAAGTATATAACCATGTCTGCCGCTGGCTGAACGGGAAAAGCAGTGGCTCGGCACACTTCTCGGCAATGCTTGACAAATCGAAAGACGCACTTGCATTCGCCTCGGACGATGCGCACCTTAACGTGGCGGAACCTGTTTTCGACGGCGGATGGATAATCGTCAACGCGCCGTCATTGGACGGGGAAAACATTCTGCAGGCAATCCGTTTGGGAAACTTCTACTCGAGCTGCGGACCGGAAATCCATTCGATAAGTTATGAGGGGAAAAAGGTTCGCGTAAAAACTAGTCCGGTGCGATTCATCAGACTTGTAGGAAGAAACGGCAGCGGACTGAGGAACGGGTCTTTCTCGGATCTTGTCGAAGAAGCGGTTTTCGATATTCCAGAGGAATGGCCTTATGCCTATATTGAACTCGAAGACGAATACGGCAGAAAGGCCTGGACAAATACGCTCGCCTGAAAAGAATCCCTCGTCATTTCTTGGATTTGATGGCCTTTTTGTGGAAGTCTTTTATGTAGTCGAGGGCCTCCTGCGCGGAATCTACCAGCTTGAAGAAGTCAAGGTCCGTCTTGTCTATCTTTCCCTGCATGACAAAAGTTTCCCTCATCCAATCAATGAGAGGAGTCCAAAAGTCACGGTCGACAAGCACAATCGGGATGCGCGATATTTTGTTGGTTTGAACGAGAGTAAGCGACTCGAAAAGTTCGTCAAGCGTACCATATCCTCCGGGATATACAACGACGCCTACGCTGTACTTCAGGAAACAGACCTTTCTTATGAAAAAATATCGGAAGTCCACGCTGATATTCTGATAAAGATTCGGGAGCTGTTCAGACGGGAGCTGGATGTTAAGCCCCACCGACGTACCTTCCGGCGTGTAGAACGCACCCTTGTTGGCGGCCTCCATTATTCCCGGACCTCCGCCGGTGAGAACGCCGTAGCCCTCCTTGACAAGGAGTTTTCCAAGCTCTTCGGCATCCTTGTAGTACTTGTCGTCGGGCTTTGTTCTGGCTGAACCGAAGACGGTTACCAGGGATCCCTGCCCCGCCATCGTCTCAAAGGAATCGACGAATTCAGCCATTATACGAAATATGCGCCATGGCTCGTCCTGAATGAAGTCAGGGGTGGTGAACTCTTTCTTTATCTCGTTCATTTTCTTTTTGGGCTTCATAAAACCTCCGAGGGGTTGTGTATATATCTACATATGATAATATCATAATGATAAGATGCAACATGACAGTTCTGGTAAAAGTAAAATAACAATGTATATTAAAAAGGTTGTCGTTTAGTCTGGTGCAAAAAGATGATAAAGTATAATCTCAAAATTGGAAGAACACCGAATCCATACCGCAAACGCGGAGGACGTTTTCTGCCCGTACTGGCGACACTGGTGATGCTAGCCGCCGGTCTTGCACTGTTCTTTACGCAGTGGAAACCGGGCAGAACAGGGAAAACCAAGCAAACGGTAACAGTTGACGATGCACTGAAATACGCTCCAGCCGCGCTAAAGGTAAAGTACCTTGAGGCTTCGGAGGCACTCAATGCCCAGCGCGTCAAGGAGGCGCGGAGGCTTGGGCTTGAGATCATCGAAAAGTTGCCGGACAAAGATCCCTTCTGGTACAAGACAGCCGAACTTCTCTCCAGATCAAACACTATGTTGCTCTTTTCAAATATAGCGTCAGGAGAAAAATCTCTGTACGTTGTGAAACCCGGCGACTCACTCGACAAAATCGCAAAAAAATACAATACTACGATAGAACTTATAGTTAAGAGCAATAAACTTGATCCGACGGATGACAAGATTGTTCCGGGCCAGAAGCTTTACCTGTACAGGGGCGAATGGAATATTCTAATCAGCAAAAAAAACTTCAAGCTCTATCTCTACGACGCAGGCCAGATATTCAGGGTCTACGACATAGGCATAGGCGTACAGGATAAGACTCCTGAAGGCACCTTTTATATAAACGTCAAGCAAAGTGATCCCGACTGGTATTACCAAGGGAAGAAATATCCGTACGGATCGAAGGAGAATATCCTCGGGACGCGATGGATGTCGCTTGAACCTAAAGGAGATACCGATAAAACCCTGAGCGGATACGGGATACACGGTACATGGGATGCGTCGTGCATCGGCAAGACATACGGCAACGGCTGCATAAGGATGTGCAACGATGACGTAAATGAGCTTTATTCGATACTTCCGAGAGGAACGGAAGTCATAATATTGTAGAAAGGAAGACCCTGACGGGAGTAATGGTTTCTTTTTCGCTCGCGGAGCCCGTTGAAGGCGCCACTAGATATTAAGAATTAGCAATTGGAGATAAATATGGCGGAATTCGTACTGGAATTTGAAAAACCGATAGTTGAGCTTGAGTCAAAGATAAGAGAGTTACAGAATCTCAGCGACTCAAGCAACATGAACGTGGATGAAGAGCTTTCAGTCCTCACAAAAAAAGTGGAGGAAACGAAGAAGGCAATTTACGACTCACTCACCGCATGGCAAAGGGTTCAGCTGGCCCGCCATCCGAGCCGGCCCTACTCGCTCGACTATATTAACCTTATATTCAAGGACTTCCTCGAATTTCACGGCGACAGGCGCTATGCGGAAGATCCCGCGATAGTCGCAGGATTCGCAAAACTCGACAATCAGCCTGTAATGATAATAGGCACCCAAAAAGGGCGCAACACGAAGGAAAACGTATTTAGAAACTTCGGGTGTCCGCACCCCGAAGGTTACCGGAAAGCATTGAGACTTATGAAGTTGGCCGACAAGTCATGCGTTCCTGTAGTATGTTTGATTGACACGCCGGGAGCCTTTCCGGGGATAGCATCCGAAGAACGCCATATAGGAGAGGCTATCGCGGTCAATCTGCGCGAGATGTTCTCACTTTCCGTGCCCGTACTTGCGGTGGTCATCGGCGAGGGCGGAAGCGGGGGCGCGCTCGGAATCGGTATAGGCAACCGCATACTTGTAATGGAAAACGCCTACTATTCAGTAATTACGCCGGAAGGCTGTGCGGCCATACTCTGGAAGGACAGGGCCTATTCGGCGAAGGCAGCAGAGTCCTTGAAGCTTACAGGCAAGGATCTTATGGAACTAGGGATAGTCGATGAGATCGTGAAGGAACCGCTGGGCGGGGCTCACAAGAATTATGAAGAAGCGGCGGCGCTCCTTAAAAAGGCGATAAAGAAAAATATTGATTCACTGAAAAAAATGTCGGGCGAAGAACTTAAAGACCAGAGATATAAAAAATACCGTTCTATCACATACATAAAGGAATCCTGAAAAATGCTTGAGGCGGGTCAGGCGGCAAAACGGCCCCTGATAAGAAAAGCTGAAGAAAAAGATGTACGGGAAATCACCCGTCTTTTAAATTCTTATGCCGCGGAACAGCTTCTTCTTCCGAGAACGGAGGAGGATGTGATGAAGTATCTCGGGAATTTTATTATTGCGGAAACGGAATCAGAAACTTTTATGGGCTGCGCTGCGCTCAGGAATTTCGGCGATAATCTTTACGAAGTAAGATCACTTGCCGTCAAAAAAGATTTTTCAGGGAAAGGGCTGGGTTCGGAACTTGTTGAATTTCTAATTTCAAAGCTGACGGATTCCGGCAGGCCGGTGCGTGTTTTCGCGCTCACCTACAGGGCTGCCATTTTCAAAAGGCTCGGCTTCCATACAGTATCAAAAGATCTTTTCCCGCAGAAAATATGGTCGGACTGTTCCGTCTGCCCCAAGATGGACTGCTGTGACGAAGAGGCTGTAATGCTGGAAATATGAATACAAATATTACACCAGCCGTTTCCGCTTCAAATGGAAAAAACAATGTCAAGACCGATCTTTTTGTTTACGGGACGCTGATGCGTGACGAGCATGTGAAGCTTCTCATCAACAGAAAAGTAAACAGTGTGCCTGCAGTACTGCCTGATTACATGAAGGTTACACCGAACAACGCCTTCTTCTTCATTGTCGGGAAGAGCGGGTCACAGACTTCGGGCAGATTGCTTACCGGACTTTCCAAAGAAGAGCTTGAAAGAATAGACAGCTTCGAAGACGAAGGCCACCTCTACTTTAGAAAAAAAGCAATCGTCCGAGTTGGTGAGGAAAAGCTGGAATGTGATACCTACGTTGGAAATGTTCCGGCACTTCAGAAAACTTTCGGAAACAACGCCGAATTTGAAGACCGCTACGAGCAGTTTCTGGAAAAAAAGATAGACGACATCATCGACAGCATTCCGACAAATCGCCCGGACATCGCCAGACGCGTCGTACGTGAGCTCATTGCCTGCGAGGCCGACAATATTGTGCAGTCCCACTTCGAGGGCAATTATATTTGCAAATATATAATGTTGCAGACCCTCAGGGAGGCCAATCCTCCCAGTCTCCGGAACCTGCTTGAAACGAAAGAGCTATTGCCTTACGCAGGGAACTATATGCGACTGGTCTCTCAGCATATAGTGTTCAATCAACTTGTGAGCATGCTCAGAAGGGACTTCAGCAACGCGGTTAGACTGTCCGAACAATATTATCGGCACGGTCTCGGCATATTGTTGGGCTTTCTCCTCTACAACAAAAACAAGGACAGAATCGATGCCTTATTCAAAGAAAAGAATCTGGATACGATTGTCGAAGGAATGGGATACAGGGACTATGCCCGTGTCTCCGTTGAAATAGCCGACCTTATCTATGATCGTGGGCAGGCACTTGAAGTAATAGATTATGTGGAGCAAAACTGGTACTCCACCCCTACTCCGATAGGCGCCGAACTTGAGTTCAGTCAGCTCGGGAAACGGGCCGTCTGCGCAGAGCCCGGCGAAGACAAGCTTTACGATGGATTTTACTGGTTTAATGATTTCAGCATGCCGAGACGCACCTGGCGGCTGGGCGGACATGTTGATTCGCACCGGAGCATTCTTCCGGGACAGAAGCGGCACAGAGGATTTTTCGAGTACGCGCTCGGCCGCTACCAAATCGTGGGTGATCTTTCAAGGCCGCTTTTCGACTGCCCGTGGGGAATGTCGGTCATTATCAATGAGGTCGTAAAATTTCTTGCAATAAAACCGCACAGTCTGCATGTTTCAATGGAACTCGGCGGACAGCATTCAAACGTGACCGACAAACGCCACCGCGAGGAAGACCTGGTATGTTTGCTCATGCTCGGCGGCGAGTTGCGCAAATGTCCCGACGGCAAACTGCGGGAATGGCGGATTTATAACGAGGAACTTGACACGAACTTCAAGCACTCGCTACATTTTTCAGACAGAAAATGCCACTTCAGCCGCCCCGATCAGGACGAATCCGAGGCAGCCGAGATAATGGAATATAAGTTTATGAGGCTTAATAGTTTTGAAACTGATTACGAAAAACTGATTGTCGCACTGAAGGGCTATCAGTTTGAGACTCACGCTCGGCCCATAAGCATCCCCAAGGCCGGTGAAATAGAAATGCCCGAACAGATATTTCTCAGAAGATGGGCCAAAAATCCCGAACCGCTCGACAAGGCCGCGATAAACGGTTTTCTGAAAACCGTCGAAAAAGGGCTCCTCGAAGAAAACAAAGCCTGCAAATTGGATCAGAGAAAAAAGAATATCCTGCTAAAAATAGAGCAAGAATTACTCGCGAAAAATGAGCTCATATCAGCAAACCAGCCCTGAACATTCACTTAAGTTACCCAAAGACATTGAATTTTTACTGAAACTATGTAGCTTAATAAGCAGTCTCCTTTTCTTTTATTCTTGGGGTATTTAACCATAGCGGGGCAATTTACAAAATGATTGAAAAAGATAAACTTTATCCTTTGCTGTTTGAGCCTGTATACGTTCGCAGAATGTGGGGCGGCACAGTAATGTCCGAAGTATTGGAAAGACCGCTTTCCGAAATAAAGGAACCCATAGGCGAGTCTTGGGAAATATCAGATAGAGACGACGCTCAAAGTACAGTACTGAACGGCGAACTCGCCGGCATTGACATAAAGCAGCTTGTAGAGTCCTATGGGAAAGATCTCGTAGGCAGAAACTTCAAAGGCGGCAGATTCCCGCTGCTCGTAAAAATAATCGATGCGGGAAAAAGACTTTCTCTTCAAGTACACCCTGATGAAGCTGCCTGCCAGAAACTCGGCGAGGGAGCCGAGCCAAAAACCGAAATGTGGTACATCATAGCCGCATCAAGAGGCGCAAAAATAATGGCTGGACTCAGAGCTAATGCAACAAGAATGCGCTTTATCAGCACAATGAATTCATCGGAAGTCGAAGAATGCCTTCAGACTTTTGATTCGGTACCAGGCGACGCCTTTTTTATAAAAGCCGGAAGAGTCCACGCGATAGGAGCCGGAAACCTGCTCCTCGAAATACAACAGAACAGCGATACGACTTACAGAGTCAGCGACTGGGGAAGAGTTGACGCGGACGGGCAGTCCAGAGAGCTTCACGTCGACAAGGCGATGCAGTGCATTGACTTCATGGACAGAACACCTCCTATAATAAGAGGCGTTTCAGACAATGTAGAGCACAACCGGAAGTTTCCAATCATAAACAAATGTCCGTTCTTTCAGGTCTCCGACCTCAGACTGGTGGACAAATGGCAGGACAACACCGAATCAACCTCAAGCTTCCATCTTATCACCGCAATAGATAATCCTGTCATAGTGGGCAGAGGCGAGTTTTGTGCCCGTGTCGAAAAGGGAAACACCTGCCTTATCCCTGCCTGTTTCGGCAGATATATGATAACCCTTGTAAGCGGCGAGACAACAGTTGTCAGGACGACTCTCTGAGACTCTTCGCCAGTAGGTTGACAGGAGAAAATCGAATGAGCGAACGAACGCCTCTGAAGGCCGTATATATACCAATTCATGCGCTGAGATTGGCGGTGTCCTTCCTCACGCGTTTTCCGGCCGGAAATCCTAGGACAGACGACATCAATGTATGGAAACTGAGCCTGGCGTTCTATCCATTATGTGGATACCTGATAGGAATTGCGGCATCACTCCCATTACTTATAATCTCGCTGACAACCCAGTCATTTTTCAATCTTCCATTTATACACGTTTCCGTTTTCATATATGTCGCGGCGCTTGAGTGGATAACAAGGATGCTGCATCTGGACGGCTTCTGCGACTGCTGCGATGCATTCAGCGTGGTTTCTGCGGACAAAGAAAAGCGGTTGTCCATTATGAAGGACCCCCATGTCGGAGCTTCCGCCGTCGGGGGAGCGGTACTGCTAATAGCTGGCAAACTCATGGCCCTCAACATGCTTGCCAACATGTACAACATAATAGGACTAAATGGATTATCTATAGTTGGCTGCATGATTTCTATTCCGGTATTCGGAAGGCTTTCGATAACATTTCTCGCTGCGATGGGAAAATATCCGAGAGAAAACGGCACGGCCATGAACATCGTAGGGAAAGTCCCGTTTTACTCAGTAATAATCGCGTTCGCGAGCGTTGTCTTCCTTTTGAATTTTATACCCGCCAATATTTTCCTCATAAACCTTTTAATAACAGTGCTTTGTGTATTCTACTGGAAGATGAGTTCAAGTTCAAAGATTGGCGGGGGGACAGGCGATGTATTGGGCGCCTGCTCCGAAACGACGGAACTAGCCGTCTGCTTTGGCTTTCTGCTCGCGGCCTCCGGCTTCTTTTGAAAATCCAATAATATGGTGTACGTTAGGCTCCCTATTTTTTAAATCAGGAGATATAAGGCATGGACTGGCGGATTTTTTTCAGCACATTCGTAATGATATTCCTTGCGGAACTTGGCGATAAAACACAGCTTTCAGCACTTGCATTTTCAGCTGGCTCAAAATCGACATGGTCGGTATTTTCAGGAGCGTCAGTCGCGCTAGTTCTTTCCACATTCGTAGCCGTTCTTGTGGGATCGGTACTGAACAAACAGAACCTGATTCCTCTCTCCGCTATAAGGCTTTGCGCTGGCGCGCTCTTTATTGTTTTCGGAATACTGCTAGTAAAGACCGCTCTCTCAAGTAAAACGGAGACAGCAGAGGCAAAGGCGGAAAAAGTCCAGGGACACGCACCCGCACCAGGGTCCGCCGCATCACTTCTCTTCAAAGCAGCTTCAGGCTTCGAACACGCCGCGATAGAAAACTATAACGCGTTACTGGCTAGGCTAAGCGATGAAAACGCTAAAAAGCTTATCGCGTCCATCATCGAAGAAGAAAAAAGACATGTTGCGAAACTCGAATCTCTGAGTAAATCATCGCCGCAATTAGCGGCGGCAACAGTGCCGGTCGCAAGTCCCGAAGAAATACCGGCCTTCGAAAAGGCGGATAAATCAATCTTCAATGAGTTCATTCGGCACGAAGAGGCACAGGCCCTTTTCTACCGCGAGTCGGCAAAACACTCCCTCATCCCGTCGGTGAAAAAGGCGTTCGAGGAACTCGCACTCGAAGAACAAAAACACGCCGACATTATTAAGAACGCCTTCAGTTCATGAGCTCCGCAAAAGAATACTGGGACGCGGCCGCAGGGGTGAAGGAATTCACCATTCCCTTCGATGTAGCGCTATTCTCAAGATTCGTTCCTTCGCTGGATTCCACGATACTTGATATCGGCTGCGGCTACGGCAGAATATTGCGCGAACTTGACGCTGAAGGATATAAGAATCTTTCAGGCACCGACATCTCGCCCAAAATGCTCGAACTCGCCCGAAACGATTTTCCAAATGCATCTTTGAAAGTGATTGACAATGAAACCCTTCCCTTTGAAAGCGACTCCTTTGACGCTCTCGTCATGCTCGCCGTCCTTACCTGTATTATAACTGACGTAGAACAGGAGAGACTGATGAGCGAAGCAAAACGGGTACTCAGGCCTGGCGGTATAATTTACCTCTGCGACTTTCTGCTCAACACCGACGAACGAAACATAGAAAGATATGAGAGACATCATGCCGAATTCGGAACTTACGGGACGTTCAGGGCGGAGGGCGGCGGGGGCCTGCGCCACCACACGGAAGAATGGATCAACAAACTATGTTCGGATTTTGAAAAACTTCATTTCGAAAAAAATATCTTCAGGACAATGAACGGTCACACCTCGAACGGTTTCAGCTCCATATATCGGTCACCCGGGCGGTAGTTTCTTTGTATCGTCCGACGTTTTTTTCTTTTTTCTTTCGCTGATTATTTTCGCAATCGCGCGGTTGGTCTCTCCAATCATTTCCTCGGACCCGGCAGCAAGACTGTTGCTCTCCTTGTCTTTGAAAAGTGACAGGAAGCGGCTCCACAAGGGAAGCCTTTTGTTATTAAGCGATTCCAGTTCTTTTCTCACATTGAAAAGATGCTGCGGTGGAAACCTGTGTTCTCCGATCCGCAACGCGGCCTGATATTGAGAAGCGGCCTTCGAATAGCTGCCGAGCGAAGCGTAAGCTCTCGCCAGGTAAACTCTGTAGATTATATTCGACGGCGAAAGGCTTATAGCCGTAAGAAAGAGAGCGACCGAACCGCTGAACTTTTTATAAAAATATAGAGTCTTCGCTTCGCGGAAAGTTATAAATACCTGTGTTCGTTCGAGATCGGAAAGCAATGTGGCAAGACTTGTCCCGGATGGCGGATTGTTGCCTACGACAAGCTCCTCCAGAATATCATCGGCCGGACTGTCCATTATCGAATTCATATTGACAGGTGCATCACCCTGCCCTGCAATTATTTCAAGTTCAGGCTCAATCCCGAGGGACGAGTCGTAGTCCGCTCTTCGTTCGGGGTCTGAAAGAATGTCAAAGGCACTAACGAGAAGCTTGAACTCCTCTTCCTTGACCCGCGAATTGTTGAAAAGATCCGGATGACACTCCTTGACCTTCCGGTAGTAGGCCTTCTTGAGTGACTGGAAGTCAGATGTGCGGTCGACTCCGAGTATCTCATAGCAGTCCACGATGTCAGTCTTTCGCGGGGCGGATAATGGGGGCGAGGACTATGCGGAAGCCGATTCCGGTATCGTTTGTATTGGGCTCGAAATAATCCCTTGCCGCACATCTTGCGCTGGTCGGTACGTTTCCGTAATTGCCGCCTCTGATGACTTTGCATGGGGTATTCATGAAAAAATATCCGGCGTCAAAGGGCATCGGCTTTCGCAGTTGGGCTTCAATCGGTTTAGTCTGGACGGGATCGACTTCAGCAAGTTCTCTATAGGCCCTCGGATTATACCAGTCGTAGCACCACTCGGAAACATTTCCGGAGATGTCATAAAGACCGAACGCGTTGGGAAGGAAAGACCCGACAGGGGCACTCACCCTAAAACCGTCGTCGGGAGCCATATCCCGTTCGGCCCTTACCTTGAATATTCCCATTCTTATGGATTGCAAATCGATAACGTTGGCGTATTTAGCTCCTGTCGCGCCGAAATCCTGTCCCCAGTAGTAGGCGGAATCCGTTCCTGAACGGCAGGCGTATTCCCATTCGGCCTCTGTTGGAAGGCGATACTCATATCTGGAAGGTAGGCGGCCCGCGGCGCTCTCTCTTTCGGTTATCATTTTGCAGAACGTCATTGCGACATGCCAGTTTATATTTACGACGGGCTGTGATTGCTTATCGAGTGTATATGAGTTCCAGGAACCTGAGCGGTGGAACGGAAAGAAGCGCCGGAACTGGGCATTTGTTATTTCATGTTTAGCTATCCAGAATTCACGTGATATGAGAACGGAATGGCGCGGAAGCTCGCTGTCAAGCCCGCTCTCGCCGGAGCGCTTTCCCATGTAAAACTGACCGGCAGGAATGCTTATCATATCAGCGAGGACTGACGCGTTTATAAAGCTCTCGGCCTTGCCGCTTTCGATAGAAGGTTTATAATTTCCCAGCATTCCGAGGTATTCGGCATTTTTCTGTACCCACGCGCGTGCGTTTCCGATATCGAGCAGCGCAGCCCTTTCAGAGAGAGCCGCTCCTTCGACCGCGGCGGAATCCTTTCTGTAGACGGTGGGTGAATTCCTTATACTCTCATCTATTTCGAGGATTCTATTTTTGATAGTATTGAGAAAATCTTCGCGCTCTTTTTTTATTTTCCACTGATGGAAGAGGAAGCTTGAGCCGCCTGCCATGAGCATTAAGATAAAGACCACAAAAATTATCTTAAAGACACGAAATCTGTGCTCCTGATGTTGATTGAGGATGTTCATATACGGGTTTGACGCACTCTGCCTCAAACCTTTTAACTTCACTTTTTCATGTCTTTGCAGAATGCGGAGAAGAGAAGTTCTCTTCTCCTTCTTTTCCTGAGGGGCGGCATCGGTCTTATCTTCCCCTTCCATTAGGGCCTCCTGATTTTTTTAAGTTACCGGCATTGGAATCGCCTTTCTGCTCCGGCAACATTATCGGGATGGAGTCTTTCACCGGATACATTTTACCGCACACGGAACAGCTCAATGATTTTGACGCTGTATTTTCTTCGAGAGTACCCTTGTCCAGCGGACATACAAGGATTTTTTTCAGTTCTGAGCTTATGAGTGACATTATGGGTACCGCCTCTTTATTTCTTCATCCATTTGCCGGAAGAGTCCTGTATCCACTCTCCGCGAACGGCGAGGGTGGCAAGTTTTGCGGCCCTGTGTTTTCCGACGAGTTCCGCACTGGTAGCCTGCTTCTTGGCAATCGCCGCGTAAATTTTTGCCCTGTCGGAGTTTTCGGCTTCGACTATGTCAGCGCCGTCCTTGGAGCCTCCTACAAATTCGAGGAATCCTTTATTGTTCTCGCCGACTACGCCCTTTACCTTAAGGACTTTAATCTGAGAAAGGCGCTTGTCCATTCTTGCCTTGATTTCGGAGGAGCTGTCAGCCGCCGCACTGCTTATGAAAAGGGCAGTTATGAAGAAAACACCGAAAAAGGTTGATACTGTTTTTGTTATAAAGTTCCGCATTTTGAGTTCCTCCTCTTCAATTTGATTTTACTGTATTTTCGGTTTTAGACGCATCAGGCAGCTTGGTATCGGGAGCAGCCTCGCCAGGAATGGGGTCATCGACCTTCTTGACCGGCGCGGGCATCGGCAGAGCGGGCGTCGGCATGGACACATTTTTTTTATCAAGATCATCGAAGAAATCGTCAAGGGCTCTATCAATCTTAACATTCACATCCAACGTTATGTGAATAGGTTTTATTTCGTGAGTGCTTTCGATTTTGTGCGAAGTATAACAGCCCGTGCAAATGGACAGCACCGGTAACATGCCAACGACGGTCATCGCTTTCCAGATTTTCATTTAACTGCTCCTGACTTTAATTTATTGAATTCGTCAAACATTCTCCAGATTCCGCTTCCATAACCTATCATCTTGTTAACAGGCAGCCTGAAGTTCAGTTCAAGCATCATCTCCTTAAATATAGCGCCTTCTTCCTCTGTTTTCACCTTCACATATCCGCCAAGCTCCTCTTTATACGCGAAAAGGAGGGGTTTCGCAGGTTTTCCGTACATTGCAAGCATGAGGAGAAGCACGTCGCCCTCGCTCCTAATATTAAGCTTGGCCCACTGATAATCAAAGCTTGTAAGCGCCTCTCTGGCCATCGCTATATGACTAAGCTGCACGGAATTTGCAATATCGACGCCGACAGTCTCGGGTGAAAGCATGTCTGGACTGGAAAGCCTTATCCTTCCGCCATCGCCGGGAGATGAAAAAAGGAAGCCATCCTCAACCGAAAGAGTACCATTAAAATAAACAAGCGGAATACGACCGCTCACGGTACCTTTGCCTTCTGCGCCGTTCAATAAGCCGAACTGCTCCAGTACGCTTGAAAATTTTAGCCTGTCACAGAAAAGAACAGTACGATAATCAGGAATGCCGGGTATTATCTTCAACGCGTGGAGAGCGATACTGCCATCTGAACACTTCGCCTCGAATTTTTCTATAAAACATGCGTGCTGCGGTTCCATACGGAAAAGGATTATCCCCGGACCCAACCTGACGTTTCCCAACTCTATTCTTTCAAAGTTTATCCTCTGCCGCCCTGCCCCATTCATGTAAATAAGGTCAGGCACAAAGAAAATAACCTTAATCCCTTCCGCAAGAAGCTTTTTCTCTTTATTCTCAATCCGCATTCCATCGATATTTGCACTGAAGGGCGCTGTCATTCCAAAACCCGGTTTGAATACAAAAGTTCCTTTGCAGGCCAGAGAGCCTTTCAACTCGTAGCCATCACAGGGTTTATAAAAGTCTCCCGGCTTCAAAACCGAAATATCTTTTAAGTTAACTACGTAATCAACCCGCGTATCGCCTTTTCCTCCAAAAAGGACACTCTTTCCCGCGAAGGAAGACTCAAGCCCCGGAAAGCGCGAATCAGTCACCCTGCCCTTGAAAAGAAGCTCATATCCGGCCTTTTCCATCGAAATGGCTAAACGGCCAAACTCCTTACCCGAAAAGGAAACCTGCCCCGTTGTCAGCAAACCGGCGCTACCCTCCGAAAAAAGCGGAAATTTAGCCTTGATTGAAGAAACGGTGACTGCCCCCGGCATCTTCAGCGGTCCGCTCTCAAATTCAAGCCCCGCCTTGGTCCCGTCGGAAACCGCGATGCTCAGGACAGGTGATTTCATGGAACATTTCAGTCCGCCGATGTTTAACGATAAATTTTCAACTTTGAGCCATGACGCAAAATCCCACTTTCCGCCCTTCGAGAAAAAACTGCCTCTGCCGGAAAATTTAAACTCATGAACCCCATCGAAAAGCTTTGAAGTTCCAGATGAAAGTATTAGAGGAAATTCGGGAACTGACAACGCGACGCATCCATCTTTTTCCTGGGAAATAACACTGAGCGATTTTATGTCAGCGCTCAAAGGCCCCGATGCCAGGGAAATGCCCTCAAGCCTGGAACTAAATGACTTTCCGCTCCCGGCTAAGCGAAGAGTAATTTTGTCATTCTTCGGAAACATCTTCAACTCAACGCCGGAATAAGAAGCTGACGCGTTTTTCCATTCGGCCTTCATATCACATGATACGCGGCGCTCTGGCCCCAATGAAAACGAAAGGGAGCCTGATGCTGAAAAAATTCCGGATAACTTCAAGCCGTTTAGCTTTGACGGCAGCGGAAAGAACTCAGAACCTGAAAAATCACAGCTTAAAGACGTTAACGATATGGAAATCAAATCAGGCCCATAGACTAGAACCCCTTCCCCTCTTATTCCACTCCCCTTTTCAAAAGGCCTCATAGAAAACATAAAAGCCCACGATCCGCCGTCAGGCCTGAGATCGGCATCAACGGGAACCCTGATAGTCCGCCCTTCTATATCCAGCTCCAGAATAAAATTCCTTAGCTCGATATGCCCCGGGCACTTTACACCAATTTCCGGTTTGGCGACTGCCGCGGAAGAAGAACTTTTATCCAAACTTTTTCTGAAAGTTTCAGCAAATCCGGGAATGAAAAATCTACCGTCCCTGAACGAAAATCGGAAAACACCGCCACCGAGTGAGAGCTTCTTGAACTTTCCCGACACAATATCCGGAAGCGAAATGTCAAGCCTCAGAGACTCAGCGGAAAGGAACGGGGATTTCTCGGGTCCAAGAGAAAATGCCGCGACATCAAGCTTGCAGAAAGATATCTTTCTTAACTCCATAGAAAGATTCTTTGTTTCGAAATATTTTCTCAGCAGTCCCGGTGCCGTTTTTCTGATAAGAAACGGAATGAGTATCCATGCCGTCAGAAATGTAACAATAATACATAGCATGACTGCCGGAAAATGTCTCTTAAAAGCATTCAACATGTCAGCTCCCTCCTTTTTTATCAAGGCTCTTTGGAGCTATTGTATTTAACCCTTTGGGAATTAATGACTTCATGGAGAAAGGGGGCAAGCGGCCCCATGCCTGAAAAAGATATAGAGGCCTCGCCATAGTTATTTCGCATGGCATCTATTATCCCCTTGTAAAGTTCACCGGACAGCGCGTCATGCTTGGAAATCCTGGATATCTTCTCGTCAGTACTTATGTCTTTAAACGGAACGGGGAAGACAAGCTTTACGCCACTTTCGATTTCTTCTTCAAGAAAAAGCCTCTCCTCCTTGACATCCTTGACCGTAAGCTCCTTAGTCTCTCCGTTCACAAGAAGAAATATTTTTTTATCTTTGTCATCAGCAAAGCTTTTTACGATAATATCGTTCCTGTTTCGTATATTCTCGACGGCCCTTATTAAATTGCCGACATCCTGCCCCTTCACCTTTTTAAGGGCGTCGATGGCTTCGTCAAGGCCTCCGTCAAAAAGATTTATCGCCGCCGAACGCAGGAGTTTTTCATTGTCAGGATTAGCCGCGGGCAACTGGGCGGAGGTTTTATTCAACGCTTCGAATTTCCTGTGGACCCGCTCCTTGACCTTGTATTTCATTGCATGAACGGAACGGATGCCTGCCGACTCTAGCGCGACTGGCCCGGCATATTTATCGAAGACCGCAGCGGCCTCGGCATATTTACCCTGTGCGTCAAGCTTTTCAGCAGTCTTATCCAACGACTGGACAACATTATCAATCATCTTATCTCTTTCATACTTGAGTCTAAGAATCTCTTTATCTATTCCAGCCGTGTATCCGATTCCCGCCCCGTCTGGGCAGAGTGCCTGCTCCACTCGCGCCTTCTCCAGAAGGGCGATGGCTTTGCCATAAGAGCCGTCTTTCTTTACGATTGATGCGGCTTTTGTTAATGATGACTCGAATGCCTTCCTCGCCTCAAAAGTACTTACATTGCCTTTTTCATCAAGGAGCTTTTTCTTTCTTTTGGCACTTAGATCAAGGAGCTTTTCCATGACGCGATACTCTCTCTCAACCCGCTGATTTTCCTCGCCATAGGTCTTGTAATGGAAAAAGAGGAACGCCCCTGCTATAGATAAGATAATGAATATCAATATGATAAGATAGAATGGGCTCTTTCCTTTATGCGATTTGCTGTATATCTCCAGAAGCCTGGCTTTGTTGTCTTTTTCAAGTCTGGCACGCTTCGGATAGACGGCGCGTTTAATTCTGGGCATAGAACCCAATTTGTCGGTCTGATTGTTTGAAGGAAGCGGCGGCTGAGGGGTCTCCGGCATCTTTCCCTCCATTACCTGGTGTATATCTAATATCACATCCTCCCAGCTATGCTGCCTGTAAGTTCTTCTAGTAGCGGTCATTATCTCCACGAGCCGTGCCAGGCGTTCGGAGGCTTTCGGATTCTTGTCCCTGACCTTTGGGAACGGTTCCTTCAACTGCATCATAAAAAGTCTTGCAGGCGGAACATTCACATAAGGAGAAACCCCTGTCGACATACTGTATATGATGGCGCCAAGGGCAAATATGTCGGCCCTGCTGTCGATGTCCTTTTTCCCTTTTACCAGTTCAGGGCTCATGAATGGCGGAGAGCCCATGATAAGTCCGGTGCGAGTGACTGTCGTATCCTCGGCTATCGCTTTAGATATGCCCATATCTATTATCATCGGGCGTCCGTGACTGTCAATAATGATATGGTCCGGGCTAAGGTCGCGGTGCAGTATCTTGTATTTATTCCATGCGTACATGAGGGCTTCGGCTATGCGTTCGGCATACTTCAATATCTCGGATTCTTCGATGAGCTTGCCTTCGGCCATGATTTCGGCCAGGCTTTTCCCTTTTATATACTCGTAGGCCAAGTAGTATATTTCGCCCTTACTTCCCGCCTTTATTGCGGGGGCAATGCTTGGATGGCTGAGTTTTCCGACGTTCTTCACATCTTCGATAAAGAGAGCCATCGCCCTCGGGTTTACGGCTATCGCCGGTGATATGATTTTTATTGCCACCGGCCTTTTCATGGATATCTGATTCGCAAGCCAGACCTCGCCGAGAATCCCGCTTCCGAGCGGAGCCTGCAGCTCAAAATCATCAATGAGCATACCTGCGGATACTCCCTGTTCCGGAATCATGGTAATATTTCCGCACACAGGACACTCGGCGACACTGCCTTTGTAAGTGCCGTCGGCTTCTATTTTAATCCCGCATTTCTGGCATCTGAACTTTACCGAATCATTCATTTCAAAGCCGTAAAAATCCTATTGAAAGTTTAGAAGAAAGTAAGAGAACACTCCATAGGAAAATATCAAATCTTTATATGTACTTTTCTTATATTTGCCGATTAGCCTTTACACGGTAAAAATCAATCGACGCTAAGGTCTTCGATATCCAGCTCAGTACTCACGGATTGGCCCAGTATGTCAATATTTACCGTGACCAAGGCTTTTCCCCGGCGTCGTTCTATAATCCCTTCCTGCCCAGCCATTGGACCATTCGTAATGCAGACCCTTACACCCTCTGCGATCTCGGGTTTGACGATGACATCACGGCTTGCTGAAATCTTCTCCAGAGAGCGCACCGCGTCAAGCTCCCTCAAAAGCAGCTTCTCATCCGCCTCAAGAATATTTATCCGGTACACAACGCAGTTAGAGCGCAAAACAAGCTGGTATTTTTCCTCGTTGAGGCAACAGAATACATAACCCGGAAACATAGGCAGTAAAAATTCTACGCTTCGCCGCGCATAACGATGTATGCTCCTCTTGAACGGAAGATAAAAGTCCACATCATGAGCCGCGCAATACCCCGCAAGTTTCTTTTCACGCTTCGGCTTGGTTCGTACGGGGGTCCAGATGAGGCCTCTTTTATACTCAAGAACAATGTTGCAGACCGCCTTCATTCCTCCCCTTCTCCCTCCTTCTTGGTAGAATCAGTCCGCGAATATCTCCCGACCGGTACAAACCTTATTTCGCGGCAAGTCTCAGCTCCGCAGAAATCATTGATATTCTTAATCAAAAGGCCTTTTGTCGGCCCCATAAGTTCTCTAAGCCAAAGACTATGGTCGACTTCCACACAAAGAAGATTGTCTCTTATTGAAACGGGCCTAGAAATTCCAGCAATTTGAACGCCGGCAATCTCAGTCCACTTTTCCTTAAGCTCCATCAGGACAAGTTCATCGCCTGAAAACATTTTAGAAAGGAGACCGTCTACAATACTTGAAAGCTTGACACCGTCCCCGGGGTAAGCTGACATTTCCTTTTCCGCGAATTCAGGGCCGTACCAGCCGCGCAATGCCTTGGCTATTATTCTGCGTTGCCTGTTTTTTTTTCTATTCAACATAATAGCAAATACATCCCCCCTCAAAAACGCTATATATTTATATTCGCGCCGAATAGAAGCAAGGGTAGAATTAGTGTGTGTATGCACAATTTTAATGGGGCCACCCCTCCCAGTACAAGATTCCTGACTCCGCTGTTGAAATAACCGAAAGGGGCAAGAAAAAGAACCTGTCCCAATCCCAGCGGAAGCCTGAAAAAGTCAATCATATCCTTTCCTACTTTGATGCAGCCCTTTCCAAAATTCTTTAAACCCCTTATGATATAGGGAGCCGCTATCTGAGCGGCCTTGATGGCAATGGGAGCCAACAGAGAAATAGTAACAGGATCAAAAGCCTTCGCTTCCGGTGCGGGGAAGGCAAAGAAAATGAAGATAGTAAGAACTCCGAGGAAAAGCGTCTTTTTCATTACACAGACCTTTGCTTAATTGATTTTATTTCTTCTCTGTAAGTCTTTCATACAGTACATATTATATTGAATCGAGCATTGCCGCCTCCGGACTCTACTTAACACCTGCGGATCATAAGAACACCTAACAGGAAAATATCGAATTTTTAATAGTATTCTTCTGTAAAAAGCCGCTATATATTCACGTTGACGAATAGCACCACCGGCAGCAGCAAGGTGTGCACGCATAGCTTGAAAGGGGCCACCCCTCCCAGCACTAGGTTTCTCACCCCCTTATTGAAATAACCGAAGGGTGTCATGAACATCACCTGCCCCATCCCGAGCGGTAACCTGAATATGTCCACCATGTCTTTTCCCACCTTCACGCAGCCTTTTCCGAAGTTCGCAAGACCCCTTATTAGGTAGGGACTTGCTTTCTGGAAGAGGGTCATAGCTAAACCTGTCGCCATTGACATCGTCGCCGGATCGAAAGCTTTCGCTTCCGGCGCAGGAAATGCGCAAAAGATAAAAAGTGTAAGAGTCAGAAGGAAAAGCGTTTTTTTCATGTTCGACCCTTTTTTATTTCTTTTCTGCAAGTCTCTCGTAAAGTATATATTCTATTGAGTCCAGCATTGCCTCCCATGACGCTTCAATAATATTCTCGCTCACCCCAACTGTTCCCCACGTCTTGTCTCCGCTCCCGGACTCCATAAGCACCCTTGTCTTCGCGGCAGTACCATCATCACCATCAAGTATCCTCACCTTATAGTCTTTAAGCTGAATGTCCGTAATCTCAGGATAAAAACGCCTTAGGGCTTTCCGAAGGGCTCTATCCAACGCGTTCACCGGGCCATCACCCTCCGCGGCGGTAACCTCCTGCTTTCCTTTTACGCTTAACTTTACCGTCGCCTCGGATATGCAAGGCTCATTATGTCCTCGTTTCTCTACGATAACCCTGAAGCCGTTCAACTCAAAAAACGGGTCGTGTTCATTGAGAACTTTCTTCGACATTAACGCAAACGACGCCTCCGCCGCCTCGTATTCATAACCCAAGTTCTCCTTGCGCTTCAGCTCTGCAAGTATTTTCCTGACGCTTTCATCGTCAAGTCCCGGCCTTATGCACTGCTCCGCAAGCTTCGATATCACATTATCCTTACCTGAAAGGTCTGATACGAGAATGCGTCTTTTATTGCCAACCGACTCCGGCTCCGTATGCTCGTAAGTGGCAGGATTCTTCATCACTGCGTTTACATGTATCCCGCCTTTATGGGCAAACGCGCTTTCACCTACATAAGGAAGCCGCGGATTATGCCTTATATTTGCCAGGTCATCAACGAAAAAGCTGACCTCTCTGAGATTTCGCAACTGGTCTGCAGGCAGGCAATGGTAGCCCATCTTGAGTTCTATAGACGGGATTATTGAACAAAGGTCCGCGTTGCCGCAACGCTCTCCTATTCCATTTATTGTGCCTTGGATATGCCTTACCCCCTGCTCGATGACTAGAAGCGAGTTCGCGACGGCAACCCCTCCGTCGTTATGGCAATGTATCCCCAGTCTTACATTATCAGGAAGGGCCTTCCGCACCGCATCGCATATCAGGGATACCTCACTACAAAGCGAACCGCCGTTGGTATCGCAGAGGACTATTGTCGAGGCACCCGCGTTTGCCGCGCTTAAAATAGAGTCTATGGCATACTTCGAGTTGTCCTTGTAGCCATCGAAAAAATGCTCCGCATCAAAAATAACCTCGCGCCCATTGTCTTTGAGGTATGCGCAGGAATCGGCTATAAGCTCCAGGTTCTTGTCAGGAGTTATACGAAGCGCCTCATTCACATGAAGCAGCCATGCCTTCCCGAAAACCGTAGTGACGGGAACTTCCGCTTCCAGAAGCTTCTGTATATTTGCGTCATTCTCAACGGGACTTTTCGCCCGGCGCGTACTACCGAACGCGGCTATTTTAGAATTTTTAAACTTTAGCTTCTTTATGGCCTCAAAAAAAGCCATATCTTTCGGGTTTGAACCGGGCCAGCCGCCCTCTATATAAGCAACCCCGAATGCATCCAGCTTCTGGGCTATCCTTATCTTATCGGTCTTAGAAAATGAGATACCCTCGGCCTGTGAGCCGTCCCTCAACGTCGTATCGTATATAAATATCTTATTATCTTTCGGCATAATTCTCCTTTTACATAGACCGCGCTGCGGCTCACTAATAAAGTTTTACGCCTACAGCAACGAATATGGAATATAAATCCCCTCTATTATAAAAACAAATATTTCATGATTTCTTTTTGGGAATAAGCCCACATCCCTGACTGGAAATAAGGGGAAAAAGAGCATATAGTGCCGTTGAACAAAAGGTAAATAATGATAAAAATACTTAAAGCATTCGCCCTTCTTCTATTCGCGGCAGGTCTTTTATTTTCCGCATGGGCGGCAATCGGACTAAGCATATATTTCACCGCGCAGAACGAAAACCGTCTCCCACCTGCGGGCGAATTCATCAAAGGACCTGACAGTTTTTCATTTGCAGTGATATCTGACTCAGGAATGAGGGATGAACCGCTCGATTTGATCCTGAAAGAAATAAAGACAAAAGATATCAAGTTTATTTTTCACCTTGGCGACCAGGCAAGAGCTCTATCCATCAACCATTTCGAATATCTACTCCAGTTCCTTGACGCCAGGCTCGGCGATATTCCGTTCTATGCGGTGCCTGGTAATCACGACATAACAAAAAGCGGAAGAACAAGTTCTCTTTACTACAAGCGTGCCTTCGGTCAGATGAACTACTATTTCAGCTACGGCAGTACCCTCTTTGTGATACTGAATACGGCGGACGGACGATTCGGAAAAGAACAGCAGATATGGCTCGAGGGGACACTGGCCCGCCTGAGAAACGGCTTTAAGAACTGCGTCGTTCTCATGCACGTGCCACCAGTTGATCCCAGACCAAATGAAAAATACGCAATGGAAGGAGATATCAACGAACTGCAAGCTATTCTCACGAAATACAAAATAACCTGCATCATCGCAGGCCATATACATGAATATAACGAAGGGGCCTTTGCCGGAATCCCACTTTATATCGCGCCGCCGTCTGGACAGAAAATGCGGGGAAACACACAAAAATATGGATATTTGCTTTGCGGAATAGACAAGGCCGACAAGCTCTCCATAAAGAAGATCGACGTAACGAATAAGCTTGGCCGCAACTACTTGATGGCTGCGCTTGCGACCGATCTCGATGGAATAAAATCAGCCATCATAGCGTTCGCGTGCCTGATAGCGTCCTTCGTCACGATCTTCGCTGCCGCCTCACTTGCCGGCAAAAAAGTAAAGTCCAGCTAACAAATCAATCGCCATCGTAGCTTTTCCCGTTGAATCCGACGTAGCGGCTTTCGGGAACGGATTTATCCTCCCACGGCGCGCGGTTGAGATATACGCCTTTGCCCCAAACATATAGAAACCTTGTTCTATCTGACAGTCCAAGGGCAGGCACTGTAACCCAAACATTATAACGTGTTTTTTACAGGAATGCCGATTGCATAATCCTGCTGAAGTAAGAATATATCGAATTTTATTACAGTGCCCTTTGGAAGTCCTTTTAGCTTATCGGAAACCCCATTACCCCACAATACTTGCGTACTGTCGGCTTCCTTTTCGTCTAATTCCACATAAAAATCACAGCCATCCCGTAATTTCCTAAAAATGCCATTTTTAGGAAAAAGTTGAGCGTGTGGAAAGAGTTTTCCGCTCTCCTCTTTTGGCAGATGTGACATTTTCGCAGCAAGCCAGTATGCTGGCGAGATCAAAGTAGTTCCAGATGACGCCGCGGATCAAGGTGAAGAGTCTGCTGAACGAATGCTTCCATTTGTTGTGCCACGCCACAAAACGCAGCAGCAGATAGACCAGAAGTGCAATCCATACTTGCCATCGTACCGCGTTTTCGTTGCAGCCCATAAAATCGGCAAGCTGCAGGGTCTGTTTGATTTCCTTGAAAAACACCTCCACGCCCCATCTTGCCCGGTAAAGTTCGCAAATGGTCGCGGCAGACCGGGATAATAGCGGCCTTTGGTCATGAATTAAGGTATTCTTCAACGGATTCATGGAACCTCCTTTATCTTTTAGTGAAAATAAAGGTGCTGTGAATCCGCCTTTTTGTCAAATCCTCACATTTTTATGGGATGATTGTGTATTTTTTTTGCAAAATTTCACCCCTGCTATATATCCAATTATCAAGTATTTACAGAATAGAGAGTAGTTCGCTTTTTAAGTCATGCTCCGGCCATCATGAGCAAATTGGTATTACCCTTAGATTGCGCAAAGATTAACATACACAGGACAGTGATCAGAGCCAGTAATTTCATTCATTATTCCGGCATCGTCCATCTTCCCGAGAAGACCCGGCGTGATATAAAAATAATCCAGCCGCCAGCCTACGTTTCTTTCACGCGCGGCTGTTCTCAGACTCCACCACGAATACTTCACCGTATCGGGATGCTTTTTCCTGAAGGTATCTATGTAGCCGAACTTCTCTATCTTGTCCATCCAATCGCGCTCTATCCGCAGAAAGCCCGACACTTTTTCATTGTCCTTCGGTCGTGCCAGATCTATTTCATTGTGTGCCGTATTGTAGTCCCCACAGATGATTAGTTCCTTCCCAGCCGCTCTCAGTTCCTCAAAGTATTCCAGCGCAGCATCGTAAAAATCAAGCTTGTAATGAAGACGCACATCATCTTTCTGCCCGTTCGGAAAGTAGATATTGAATAATGTAAAATCTTTGAATTCCAGCTCCAGGATGCGCCCTTCAGAGTCAAAACGCTTTTGTTTTCCAAATCCGTATTTTACATTGAGCGGGGCCTTCTTTGAAAAACACGCCACTCCGCTATACCCCTTGCGCTCGCCGCCACACCAGGAAACATGGTATCCGAGTACGGTCTCAAGCTCAGACGGAACCAGCCCGTCATGAACCTTCGTCTCCTGCACACATAATATGTCGGGTGACTCGTCTATCAACCATTCAAGGAAGTTTTTTTTCAGCGCCGCCCTTATCCCGTTTACGTTCCACGATATGAGTTTCATTCTTTCCCCTGCTGTCCTTCATTGACTTTTCCTGAACAATAAGCTTTTCCTGCCAGTAAACCTTGCCGTCTAAATGTGATATAAACTTCATTTCCCATACAAGCTCCCCTAATCCGCTCACGCCTGAGTCCCCATGAGTTATCGTACTCTTAAGCACCCAGTCATATTTTGCGTCGGGAAAAAGGTTCATTGTCCTTATCGACTTCATCTTTACAAGCTCGGCGGCCAACTGATCGGGAAGACGGTTCTCTTCATTCCTCTCCGCCTTGAAATCTTTCTTGACCGTAAGCACATATGCCCCAGCCAATATCACGGGCTCACATCTGGTTGTTATTGATGTAAGCATTTGGTTGACAGCCTGTTTAGGAGAATAACGCTCTGGTTGATTATACTGTTCCACTATCGTGCCTTCCGGCGGCTGCCCTTCCGGCAAGCTGTTACAACCCGTACCAATGACAATCAGCATCAACGGAACTGTCTTAAAAAATCCATTCATGGCATTCTTCCTTCTTGAATCCTCTAAATTAAGACAATATTGCAGAGCTTCAAGGCATAGAAGTTGATTTTTCGCTATCTTACGCTATAATTAGAGCCGTCCACACAGGCCGGAGTGGCGAAATGGCAGACGCGCCAGACTCAAAATCTGGTTCCCGCAAGGGAGTGAGGGTTCAAGTCCCTCCTCCGGTACCAACTTTTTAGCCTCAAAAAAATGGAACAAAGTCCTTTTTGAAAGCTCTTTTTGATTTTGCCGTGATAGTCTATTTTATTCCGTTTTACAGCGAATAACCGGAACATAACCGGAATCTTTTTCTTTGCTTTTTAAATTATTGAGCCAATTTCAAAAGTATTGGCTCCATCATATCAAAAGTCTTTTCGGATTATTACTTTTCCTCATTTGCAAAAATAGTTATGTTATTATAGCTTTACAGGGTGTCGAGAAAAAAATCTTATTTAGAGCAATCGAAATTTGAAATTGCTTCAATAGATTAGAATTCTTTGGACGACACAAATTCGTCAGCCTTATATTAAGTCTGAAATATTGAGAAAGGGAAGAATGGATGAAAGAAGCAACGTGCGCATGCAATGAAAATGTTTCCGAGGGTGAACTTTTCGAACGCCTGGACAAATTCCTGCTCGAATACAAAGATAGGCCAGGCGGATTAATTCCGATCCTGCAATATGCACAGGCGATATTCGGGTATCTTCCCGAAAAGGTGCTGAAGTATGTCAGCACAAAGCTCGACAAGCCATATAGCGAAGTCGCGGGAGTGGTAAGTTTCTATTCTTTCTTCTCTACACATCCCAGGGGAAAGTACCTAATCCGAGTTTGCCTCGGGACAGCCTGCTACGTTCGCGGAGGGAAGGAAATTCTTGACGCTGTCAAAAAAGATTTAAAAATAGATGTGGGCGAAACAACTCAGGACCGCTTGTTTTCTCTGGAAGTCGGACGCTGCTTCGGCGCTTGCGGCCTGGCTCCGGTTATTCTGGTCAATGAAAATGTCCACCGTCGAGTAAAACCCTCCAAAGTTAATGAAATACTGGGAGCATATAGGGGAGGAACTGGGGATGAGCAATAACAACAAAGTCATAAAAAACGCTCAGGATATCAAACATATCAGGGAAGAAATGGCCTCCCGCATGGCATTGCGCGACTGGGATGGCAAAAAGATTCGCGATGAAAAAATTTTTGATATAATGCTATGCATGGGTACCAGTTGTATCTCATCGGGTGCCCTTAAACTGAAACAGGCTCTGCTGGATGAAATAGAAAAGCACGGGCTTCAGAAAAAGGTCAAGGTAAAAGAGAACGCCTGTGAAAAGCATGGAGATGTTTCCTTTGAGAGGGACCGTGCGGAACTGCTGGAAACGGGCTGTAACGGATTCTGTGCCGCCGGACCGATTGTGGTAATCTATCCCGGAGGATATTTTTATCAGAAGGTATCTCCTGATGATGCCGCGGAAATTATCGAAAGCCACATCATTAAAGAAGTCCCAGTAGAGCGCCTGATGTACCGCAATAACGGTACCGGTTCGCCAATTCCTTTTTATCGCGAAATACCTTTTTTCGCAAAACAAAAACTCAAAGTCCTCAAAAACAAAGGCAGAATCGCCGCCGAGAGCATAGATGAATATATAGGCACCGGCGGTTATGCCGCCCTGTCAAAAGCCCTTTCAATGAAAACTCAGGACATCATTGCGGAAGTCAAGGCATCTGGACTGAGAGGCAGAGGCGGGGCCGGGTTCTCCACCGGACTGAAATGGGAGTTCTGTTCAAAGTCTAAGGGCGACCGGAAGTACATTGTCTGCAATGCGGACGAAGGTGACCCAGGTGCCTTCATGGACCGCAGTCTCATAGAATCGGATCCCCATGCGATACTTGAAGGAATAATGATTGGTGCAAGAGCTATCGGAGCCGATACCGGTTACATTTATTGTCGCGCGGAGTACCCGCTGGCGTTAAAACGCCTAGAAATAGCCATTCAAGCCTGTCGTGAACGCGGTCTGCTTGGGAAAAACATTCTGGGCACAGATTTCTGCTTTGATATTTTCGTTGCCCAAGGCTCGGGCGCGTTCGTCTGCGGAGAGGAGACAGCCCTGCTGCACTCAATTGAAGGCAAGCGCGGGGAGCCCTCGCCGAGACCGCCCTTCCCGACAGACAAAGGGTTATGGGGAATGCCCACAGTTCTCAACAATGTTGAAACTTTTGGTAATATTCCCATGATAATCAACGACGGCGCAGCGGAATTCAGAAAAGTTGGCACCGAGAAATCTCCGGGCACGAAAATCTTTGCATTGACCGGTAATCTTAATAATATCGGGTTGATTGAAGTCCCCATCGGAACAAGCATCGGCGAGATCATTTACGACATCGGCGGCGGCATTCCGAGTGGTAAAGAATATAAATCCGCTCAAATCGGCGGACCTTCAGGCGGATGCATCCCGAAACAGCATTTGAGCGTTCCCGTCGATTATGAAACATTGATGGAACTCGGTGCTATTATGGGCTCCGGGGGTCTGGTCGTCATGGACGACAATACCTGTATGGTCGATGTCGCCCGTTTCTTCCTTGAGTTCACTCAGGACGAGGCCTGCGGCAAATGCGCCCCCGGCAGAATAGGAACCAAGCGTCTGCTTGAAATACTGGAAAGAATATGTGCGGGAAAAGGTGAGGATGAGGACCTTGACAAGCTAGTCTCGCTCGGGGAAATGCTCAAGAAAACCGCCTTATGCGGCCTCTGCAAAACCGCAGCAAATCCTGTCCTTTCCACCTTGCGCTACTTCAGAGATGAATATGAAGAGCATATCAGGGAAAAACGCTGTTCGGTCGGTGTTTGCGCCGGGCTGGTCAGGGCGCCTTGCCAGAGCGCCTGCCCTGCCGGAGTGGATGTACCCGGCTTCGTTTCGCTGGTTGCTGAAAAACGTTATGCCGAAGCATTGCGTCTGCATCGCGAAAGAAACCCTTTCGCAGCCGCCTGTGCACGTGTATGCTATCATACCTGCGAAAGCCGTTGCCGCCGGGCTTCACTCGACGAGCCCCTTTCAATCCGTGGAATAAAACGCTTCATGGTCGATCAGGAAGTTACGGTACAGGTGCCTGAAGTTCGTGAAAATGCTGAAAATGCAAAACGGAAAATAGCAATTATCGGTGCCGGTCCATCCGGTCTGTCATGCGCATTTTTTCTAGCCCGAATGGGATACAAACCGAAAGTTTTCGAAGCCGAATCCCGACCCGGAGGTATGTTAGTACAGGCTATCCCGGCTTACCGTCTGCCACGTGAAATCCTAGCCCGCGAAATCCGTATGATTGAACGTTTGGGCGTGGATATTGAAACAGGAAAAAAACTGGGAAGTGACTTTACAATTGATCAGCTTAAAGAAGAAGGCTATGACGCCATATTCATTGCCGTAGGAGCATCCGACTCCATAAAGCTCGGACTGCCGGGTGAAGAATTGGAAGGTGTCACACAAGCACTCACATTCCTTAAACAATACAACGTCAAAGGTTCCGTACCTGTCGGACAGAAAGTCGTCGTCGTAGGCGGCGGGAATGCCGCTGTTGACGCATCAAGAACGGCGCTGCGGCTCGGAGCAGAAGAAGTAACCTTGATTTACAGGCGGACACGGGAGCAGATGCCGGCTTATGAAGAAGAGGTTGAAGAGGCCGAAAACGAAGGCGTGAAAATGCTAATGCTGACGGCACCCGTTGAAATAGAGGGAAAAGATGGGAAAGCTACAGGAGTCAAATGCCGGCAAATGCGTCTTGGCGAATTCGATAGAACAGGCCGACGGAAGGCGGATGACCAAGGCGGAAATGAATTTGTCATTGAGGCAGATCAGATTATTGCCGCGGTCAGTCAGGCTTCATCCCTCAAAAGCTATATCAAGGATATCGATCTTGAGCTTAATCCCAACAATTATATCAAGGCAAACCCGCTGACAGGGCAAACCTCGGAAAAATGGATTTTTGCCGGAGGCGATATCGTCACCGGGCCATGGTCCGTAATTGAAGCCGTCAGTGCCGGAGAAAAGGCCGCGGCCGGGATCGATGATTATCTGACGGGTGAAAGCCACGCCTTCTGGCGTCAGGATAAAGCTTCAGATACATCTTTTGACCCGGATGCCGACCCAGTACCTTATCCGCGCGAAAAACAGCCGTTGATTGCTGTCGAGCGCCGAAGAAATAATTTTGACGAGGTGGAACTGCCATGGAGTGAAGCGGTAGCGGTTCGTCAGGCAAAACGTTGTCTTCGCTGCGATTACGGCAAAATGCCGCCTGCGCAATAAGGACAAGGAACCTTTTATCATGAGGAAAAAATAAAATGCCGAAATTGACGATAAATAATATGACGGTGGAAGCCGAAGAGGGAACAACGATTCTTCAAGCGGCTAAGAAAATCAATATCAACATTCCCACCCTGTGCTATATGCAGAACTTTGAGCCCATCGGCGCATGCAGGGTATGCCTAGTTGAAGTCGAAGGAATACGAGACCCTGTCGCGTCTTGTTCGACTCCTATTAAAGAGGGCATGAAGGTCTATACAAACAGCAAGATGGCCCGCGAAGCGCGAAAACTTGTGGTAGAGCTCCTGCTTTCCGAACATGAAGGCGACTGTCAGCTCTGTGACCGCAACGAAGACTGTGAATTACAGTCTCTTGCCCAGGAAATGGGTATTAAGCTGATTCGTTATCAGGGCGAAAAATCCCGCCGGATACTTGACGAAAGTACTCCTGCCCTAGTCAGGGATTCCGCTAAATGTATAAATTGCCGCCGTTGTGTGACGGTCTGTAACCTTATACAAGGAGTCGGTTCGATTTTCCCGCAGGGGCGTGGTTTTAAAACCTACATCGGGCCGGCGTTCAATGGCACACTTGATTCGGTAACCTGCGTGCAATGCGGACAATGCGCGGCGGTATGCCCGGTCGGTGCTATTTCGGAAAGAGACCAGATAGATGAAGTATGGAAAGCCATCGACAATCCCAATAAATTTGTTGTCGTACAAACGGCTCCCGCGATTCGCGCCGCCCTCGGCGAATGTTTCGATTATGAGCCGGGCACGCTCGTAACGGGCAAAATGGTAACGGCCCTGCGCAAAATCGGTTTTGACGCGGTTTTCGACACTAACTTCACGGCTGACCTCACAATTATAGAGGAAGGCACTGAACTCCTGACACGCCTGAAAAAGGCATTGGTCGAGAAGGATAAGAATGTAGCCCTTCCGATGCTTACCAGCTGCTCTCCGGGATGGATAAATTATGCTGAGTCTTTTTTCCCGCAGATACTGCCGAATATATCCACCTGTAAATCACCTCAGCAGATGTTCGGAGCGGTAGCCAAAACTTTCTACGCCGAAAAGATAGGCAGAAAACCGGAAGACATGGTGGTCGTATCGGTAATGCCGTGCACCGCTAAAAAATATGAAGCGCAACGACCTGAAATGAACAGTAGCGGTTATCAGGATGTTGATATTGTACTGACCACTCGTGAACTAGGAAGAATGATCCGGCAAGCTGGACTGGACTTCGACCAGCTGGAAGACGGCGTCATGGATTCCCCTCTGGGGCAATCCTCCGGCGCTGCTGACATTTTCGGGAACACCGGCGGTGTCATGGAAGCGGCCCTGCGCACAGTTTATGAGATTGTCACTGGAAAAGACTTTCCATTTCCGAAGCTCCACGTCACTCCGATTGCCGGGCTTCAGGGTGTCAAAGAGGCTTCTGTCAAAATCGAGAGCACCGTGCCTGACTGGGATTTCCTGAAAGGCGTGGAACTCAAGGTTGCGGTCGTTCACGGCCTCAGCAATGTTAAAAAACTTATGGAAAAGATTATTAGTGGTGAAGCGACTTATCACTTTATCGAAGTCATGTGCTGTCCGGGCGGATGTATCGGAGGCGGCGGACAGCCTAGGCTAACCGATGATAAGGTAAGAAATGCTAGAATCAGCGCTCTTTACCGCGAAGATGAGGGTAAGAAGCTGCGCAAATCACATGAAAACCCCGACATAAAGAAGATATATGAGGAATTCCTGAAAAAACCGCTGGGAGAAAAGTCTCATGAACTTCTCCATACGCATTACCATGCGCAGGAAAAAATCTGAGGGGATTCTGGGGTAAAGCCATCTATTGAGAGATATTGCCGGGCAGTTCCTTTACATTGGCGGGGCGTGCAAACGTCCTTAGCCTTTGGCGAACATGTGTAGTTTATTTCGGTATGCCACACCGCGCCGGGTTCGAGCGTAACTTCATTGTACATCCACTCAAGTGTAAACGGTGATTGCCTCCATATGTAAACAGCCATCACCTGTGACTTCTCGAACTCCGCGCTTATGCTGCATTTCTCTTTGACAGCCTGGGCCGTTACGCGGCTTCCCGCAGGCATCCCGTAATTTTCCCCGAGCGGCATTTTGAGACAATGTTTGAGCGTGTTGGATGCTATTTTCGCTATCCCATCAGTTGCCTTTTTTGAATGATTTATAGCACCCCGGCGTCATTCCCGTATATTTTTTAAATACTCCGGCAAAATATTGACTTGAGGAAAAGCCTAGACTGAATGCGGTTTCTGTAACCGAGCATCTCCGGCTTCTCAGCACACGACAGGCTTCTTCGCATTTCATTCTGCGGAAATAATCGGCTGGAGTCTGCCCACTTTCCTTTTTAAAAGCTTCGCTGAAAAATGTCGTGCTTAGCCCGAAAGCATCCGCTATATCTTCAACTTTGAGATTTTGGGAGAGATGCTTCCTCATGAATTTATCCACTTCCAGAAGGAGCGCAGGCAACTTTTTTTCTGTGGAAGGGCGCGAAAAGAGCTCAGTTGCGAGAATAAATATCTCGCTGATTAAAGAACGCGAGCGAGGCGCAGTAAATATATTAGACGCATCGTGTTCTGTTCTTGTCATCAGCTCCAGAAGTGAATCAAATGATTCTCTGAACCGCTGGCTCGTAGAACAAACGCTGTTACCCGCGGAATGTAAAACTTTATCCATTGAGGCCAGCTCTCTTTTCGAAAATGGCGCAAGTTTTGAGGCATTGGGAGCAAAAGGGGTGAAGACTACCCAGAAAAGACCGCACGGCTGAATAATGTTCCATTTCCCGCAATGGAATGAGCCTGGCTGCGTTACCGCCGCATCGCCGCCTACAAGGCGCAAAGATGGGCCGTCCTTTATTTTCCATGTAACCTCGCCTTCTGTTACATAGGTGAGTTCGTATCCGTCGTGACTGTGCATGGAAAGCGGAATCGGTTTTCTGAACGAATCAAATCCCACCGCCGATACGAGCGGCATATTAAGCCAGTCGCCCTTAAATGATATTCTGCCTGGATATCTTCTTTTTTTCATCGGAAATGTATGTTTTTTTCAGGTTTACGGAATCGAACGCATTCTGTACTTTGAAACCCTATAATAATCTGTAAGCATAAAAAGAAATTTCCAGCAAGGAGGCGAATTAAATGTTTTATCTTCAAGAAAAAGTCGATTTTAAACGTCATAACGAAGAAGTCAGAAAATTAATGGCCGATTTTAAGGAAAACAAGGCCGCCCGCGCTCCCGTCATAGTTGCCGGAAGCATAAGAAACCTTCTCAGCAATCCAGAGGTGAATCATACGGGATTCACCTTCAAAGATTTTTTCACTAAAGCCGAGGCCCAGCTGAAATGCCAGCTTGAGTATCAGAATTACGCAAGACATAACATACTGTGCGACAACGAGATGGGGGTTCCAGAAAAAAACTGGACACTTACTGTCGATCTACAGAACTCCTACGACCAGGGATGGTTCGGATGCCCTCTTCTATATTTTGGAGACCTGGATGTGCCGGATACTGAAGAAATTCTGAAGAAAAATCCAGAAGCTTTCTACGACTGGGGTGATCCCGATCCGTTCTGGGGACGCGGGGACATGATGAAAAAATCCATGGAAATCTATGAAGAACTGAAGAAAATATGCGACAGCGGATACGAGTTTTACGGGCGACCCGTTTCTCCGCCTGTGAACTTCAGACAAATAGGTACGGACGGAGTATTCAGCGTCGCCCTTAAACTACGCGGAACTGTCGAACTCATGTGCGACATGTACGAGAATCCGAAATATTATCATGACCTTATGGATTACGTCACACGCAATACCATCAGGCGGATGAAAAGTCATAGAGAATGGATGTGGAACCACGATCCCGAGTTAAAGGGCGAAAGGAAATTCAAAGGCCCTTTCGGAATGGCTGACGATTCCATAGCCATGCTCTCCCGGGAACAGTACAAGGAACTGGTTTACCCATACCATAAAATGATATTCGACGAATTTCATGACGGAAGCGGTTCCTTAATACATCTTTGCGGCGACGCCACACATCATTTCAAATTCCTTGCCGATTCGTTCAACGTAAAATCGTTCGACACGGGCTTCCCTGTTAATCACGGAAAGCTTCGTCGGGAACTTGGCTCTGACATTACAATAAATGGGGGGCCGACAATAATGCTCGTAAAAGATGGAACCCCTTCCCTGATAGACGATGCGGTCAGGAAAATATGTGAATCTGGTGTTCTCGAAGGCGGACGTTTCGTCCTGATAGCAGCGAACAACCTCGCCCCCTGCACTCCGGTGGAAAACATCAAAGCTCTTTACGATGCCGGAAAGAAATACGCCTTATTTTACAGTTAAGGTGCAGATGTACATGACTTTGGAAAAAAGGGAGGTAGCTGCTAACTTTTATTGCATATATATGTCAAAATAGATATACCCGGACGCTCAGTCTTCTGATAAGAATATCTGAGCATATTCAGGTTATTTTGTGGAACATGTGTAGTTTATTTCGGTATGCCACACCGCGCCGGGTTCGAGCGTAACTTCATTGTACATCCACTCAAGTGTAAACGGTGATTGCCTCCATATGTAAACAGCCATCACCTGTGACTTCTCGAACTCCGCGCTTATGCTGCATTTCTCTTTGACAGCCTGGGCCGTTACGCGGCTTCCCGCAAGCATCCCATCTATCGAGGCCGCCTTAAAGCCGGGATGATAATTCTCGCTGCTCGCAAAGACAAAGGATCCTTTTTCATGCCCAAGAATTTTAATGCCTTCGCGCAGCGGAATCAGAATTGAAACGTCGGCACCGGCCTTGTCCCCGCAAAGTCCCGGAAAATTGTGTGACCAGAATGAAAAACTGAATGGTTTATCGCCCGTGTTCTTTATGTCATAGAGCAGCTTAAATCCAGTCGTTGACGAATTTATCCTGTATGTTTTAACTATCTCAAGAGGGGCCTTTTTCAGGACATTTTTCAATGTAACAGAGGCCGTTCCGTCGCTTATTCCAGAATTTTCGATACTCATGGATTCAAGCTCAGAGCCGTTAACGCGTAAGTATTCCGGAAGCCAGAAATAGTCCCAGCACATTGATTTCTGATTGACTGCGGCTCCATTACGCGGATCACACAGGGTAACCCCGTCAGCCTGCCATCCCGATAATGTGCCACCGCTCCCCACGTTTATCCATAATTTCTGAGTTGTGCTTGAAAGAGTGACCTCAATCTGTTTGTCATTATCCGCATCATCATAGTCTATCGATAAGCTGTCGCGGCTAATCGTGTCCGGCAGTTTCGGCGCACCGGTGAATGCCTTCTTAGCCGCCTCGAATGACTTCTCCATACCAGCCATATCCGCAAATACCGGAATAGCGGTATCGCTTTCCGCAAAAGGCCGGATAAGAAGAAAGCGGACATCATACGGAGCAACGTCAAGAAGAGCACCTGCCTCAATTTCGGAAACCTCCCATGATCCCTTTCCAGACGCTGGGAGAATTCTCTTCCCTGACACGGGTTCAAGCATCGTATACTTGCCTTCCGGCAGTTTTGCGGATATTTTTGTAAATACCGCCTTGTCAGGGCTGTAATTGAAGACACTTATAAGCGTCATGTCTCCAAGAGAATGAGCACGGTACCCCGTGATGTCTTTCCATGTGGGTCTCGAAATCTCTATTTCGCGACCGGCTGACTGTATCTTTTTTGAGAAATAGGGGAGAAAATCAACGCGGACTTCAGAGTCAATTCTCCTTCCCTGCATAAAAAACTTTTCCAGCACGGCGATTTCGGCCATTGCACGGTCTATGGCAAGAAAGAATTTCCCGTCAATATACATTCCAGGAAAAAAGCCCGAACCTTTGGCTCCACTCGCTGCGGAAGCAAGAATTAACATGCGGCTCTGCGCCGGATTAATGACTTCCTTCGCGTTGAGATATACCCCGGCGCAATCAATGGCACCGAGTGTCCAGTAGTCCTTTTTGAGGTTCTTCACATTGACATCAATCATATCAAAAGCGTCTTTGTCTATGTAATGATAATAGCTGGCGACATGCGCATCGAAGTATTTTTCATTCAGCTGCGGGTCTTTCGCTACATTGTAGAAATAGTTGCGAAAATCGGGTTTATTGAATTTCACTACGTAATCATAATCCATGACTTTTGAATTAGGGAAATTCTCATTAACAAGATCGCTGTGCATCTTTATAACTTCAGCGGTATTCAGGCAGCGAAAATCGCGCCACTGCTCCCTGTAACGCGATTTTATCTCTGAAAAAGAAGGAACTTTGTCGAGCTTACAGTAAGCAGCGAAATCCTTCCGGCAGCGCTCGCAGTAACACCATTCCATAGGCTGCCAGGGCTCACCGTCAAGATAAACCGTCTCACCATCTTTAAGGGCTACACTTTTAAGCCTGTCCAGGAACTTTTCCTTAAAATAAGCCTTAAAATCAGGATCATTTATAAAATACTGCGGGCAGATGCGCGCCTTATCGACCTTGCCGTCTTCTCCAATGGTCAATTCAACTTTATCTTTCAGCGTGTCCCAGCCTTTTCCCCCAGCTGCAAAGATGTAATGCATGTAATCGGTCATAGTCATCGCCATTTTCCAAGCACGTTTTTCAAGGAAATCGTCCCGGGCAAGAAGCCCCTTTGAATTTCTGGCACGGAAATTCATGCCTGATTCCTCATAAATGCCCGCCACTTTTGCCAAAATATCCATTGAATTGAAATCAATATCATGAGTACTCCACAACATAAGCTGGAATTTTTCTGGATTGGAAGTTTTAGGCATCGGCGGCAGAATGTTCAGTGCAAAAGAATTCTCCGCGGACTTGGTTTCTCCTGACACTATATACCAGTAAACTTTAAATGCCTTTCCCACCGAGTCCGGATTCTCAGGCAGCAGGGCCATTCGAAGTACCCGGCCCCAGGCCCATGACGGTTGCAGGATTCTGAATGTTCTAGGGTTCTTAAAGGTATAGCGTCTGTATCCCTTGCCGTCACGTATAGTCTTTTCAATATCAGGGACTTCAGCGAGAAGCAGCGAGGTATGGGCATTGAAGCATTCAGCTATTCGTATTTCCTCGGGAACTTCAACGACAAGGGAATTGACTTTGCCGGCAGCGCGGCCTTTAAACAGGAAAGAGAGGGGAACAGGGGCGTTCACAAATGTATTAAATTCGCCATTCCCCCCGTAAATTACTTTTGCGATCTCCACCGGCATACACACCGCCTGGATGGGAAAGGCTGTTTCAAGTTTAACATCAGTTTTTTTTAGGCTGACATCCGAAAATGAGACAGCCCCCTGCCCTTCATTGAAACAATAAAACTTGATTCCCGAAATTCCCTGCGGGGCGCGAAAAAACAATGCTGTTTTTTTCCAGGCGGAAGAAGTTAAAGGCTTCGACTTCCATTCGGCAATGGTCTTCCCATCCTTGTCCAGAGCTTCAGCGTTCAGCACAGCGGCACTCGCCCCTGATGTTTTGAATAAAGCACTGAATTCGTATGAGGCGCCGGACACAAAAAGGTTCTTCGATTCAGCCTCAATACCGAAACGAGGGCCGCCGTACCTCCATTCAAGAGAAATAGCCCGCTTTCCGTCAGGACCATCAGAGAGCTTGAAATCACAAACGGTCTCAAGACCAAAAACCATCTTTTTATCCCAGCCTGCCGGAAGGCCCGTATTTTCAACGGCCTCCCCTTTCATCTCAGGATTTGCAAGAAAAACCTCGTCCCCGCCGATTAGCGTGGTACAAAAAATAAACCCGGCAAAAAACAGAAAACCCCATACTACGCGACCAGCCATAGAAACCTCCTCTTAAATTCACTTAAATCATCTAAAAAATTATTCTCGAACGATATACGTCATAGTTACCAAGAATAATTCCAGAAAACCTTGAACTACCAACATGTCCATCGGCAAACATAATATTTGTTGCCCCGGCAGGATGCCCTGAGCCATGAATAAACCCTGAATGGTCAGGTGCTTCCTTCTGGGTCCAGACCCAGACAGATTTTGCCCCCTTGCCATTGTCATCAATAGAAGCCCCATCCGTAATTATATACGCCTGAGAAGGATTCGATATATTTCCTGCCTTCTGCGACATGGCGCCCCCTCCAGCAGTCCATTTTACTCCGCAAGCCACGTTCATTGCGTAATTTACGGAAAAGCTCCATTGCGTAGTGGAACCCGTAGTATAATAGCTGGTATTGGAAGGACATGTAAAAATCGTTGACTGAGGAGCTGCCGGATATTTTGCGGACGGCGGTTTTTCCAGATTGCCTATATAGGGGCATAATTTCCAGGTCCATAAACCTTCCCACCACGCAGGAGGTAAAAATCCTTGATTGTCGTCAATGTATGAAAGCCAACATGTCCCGACTTGTTTCAGATTTGTCGCACATTGGATTTTCTTTGCCGAATCCCTGGCTTTTTTAAGCGCAGGGAGGAGCATTCCCGCAAGGATTGCTATGATAGCAATAACTATGAGCAATTCTATGAGTGTGAATGATGTTCGTTGTCTCAGCATTTTCATATAGCCACCTTCTCTTTATTTATTAGCGGGGAAACACAACTCTTTCTGATTAGAAGTTCGCCTCGGATTCTTATAGGAGCGGAAGAAACTTGCCTGCCGGCAATAATATCGTCAAGGATTTCCATCGCGGTCAATCCGATTTCCTGACGCGGGTCCAGAATCGCACTCAATTCAGGGTAAGAGAGAAGCTCCCTGGAATTTTCTGAAGAGAGGGAAATTAGCGATATGTCCCCCGGAACACGGAGTCCCTTCCTCTCCAGCCATGAATAAATGCCGTCCATAACAAAACTCGCTGAAATTATAGCCGTTACCGGCGGAAGCTTATCCAGCTCGTCTTCGTATTTTGAACCGAACGGCGGAAGGCAAATGTATTTTTCCGGATATTTATGCCCCATTCTGCGAAGCGCATCGGCAAACGCACGCTGACGGTTAACAAAAATGGAATAATCACTCTTCAAATCGACAAACGCTATGTCGTGATGCCCAATATCATTCAGGAATTCAACCGTTTCCCGAATACTCCTGTCGGCATCAAAAAAAAGACTCGGTACGCCGGGAATACTCCGACTTATGGCGACCTGCGGAAGCTTTTTATCCCGGAGCTCTTCTATCAAAGGGAAAATTTCCTTAATGGGCCGTTCCCATATGATGCCGTTAAGCCTCCCCGAATCGAAATCATTAGAAAGACTCTCATAAGAAAAGCTGGATGGGTCCGCGACGAGAAGCTCCATATTCGCATGAAAAGCATATTCGAGACAGCCAGAAATAAGATTTCTGTCGTAAGCGTTACTCGTCAACATATCACTGTAGTCATTGACCGCAAGTATTATTTTGTGCTTAAGCGGAGAGCCTGCGGGCCTTTCATCGGGAGGCACGACAAAAGTCCCCCTTCCCTGAACTTTACGCAGAAGCCCTTCATTTTCGAGGTTTGCAAGTGCTTTTCTGGCGGTATTGCGGCTGATGTTATAACGCTTCGCAAGTTCCATTTCGGGAGTTATAGCACTACCTTCCTGGAGTTCATTTCGCAGGATCATACGCCTGAGGTCATCCTCAAGAGGGCGGGACGCGGATATATTTTTGAGTCGCCTGGATTCAATCATAGTTAATGTCCACAATAAGGTTCTCACTTGTTCACTGTTGTTTAGTATAGTGATTTCTTCTTAAAAGTCAAGACACATCGGCACTTTAACAAAAAAAAAGAAGACATATCATAAACTCTGTTGAAATTCACGGGTTCGGGTATAACTTACGAGGAATTGTTATAGAACTTTACTAAGAAAAACAACAAAACGCAGAGGCAAAATAAATGAAAAAAATCGGATTGGTACGTGTATTGGGGATCGCGATTTTAACGATTTCAATGTCGGCCCAGGCCGGATTCTGGGACTGGTCAAGGCCATACAGAGGTCCTACCCGCGACATCATAACTCTGGTTATAACAAGTAACTACAAGAATTCAAGGCTAATGGCGGACCTCATTCAAAATGAGAACAAGCAGCCCTATATACTTCTCCCTGCAGTCGGACAGACAAAAATATTCTTCTGCCCGGCACGCGAAAAGGCGCTTGAAATACAGGAATCCGAGCTTCCCAGATTCATCAAATACCTCAACCCGCGACAGATACTGGTTATCGGCGATAAGCGCTATGTTTCGGATAAGTACCTGAAACTCATAGACCAGAACCAGACCGTCATAACGGTAAAGAACACAAATTGGAACCAGGCAGCTCAGAGAATAGAAACACTCATGGACCTTTCCAATCTGTCCTACGACTTCAAGCATCTCTCCGACAAGCTTGAAAGCGGACAGCTCTACAGGCCGACAACATACGAAAACGAACAAGAATTCTTCGTCCCTGAGAGCAGCAAGGCCGGTGCCCCCGAGCCAGCAGCAATGGGTGATGAAGAAAGCAAAAGGAATCCAGCGGACAACGCCGCTACAATCGACGTTAAGTAACCCTGGAAGTTTTCGGCAGTGCTGAATTTCTATCATGTAGCAAGAAACACCTTTCGCGAGTCGATAAGGGAGCCCATATTCTTTGTCTTGTTAGTTTCAGCACTTTTCCTGATTGGCCTATTCCCGTCATTTTCAATGTTCGTCTTCCGGGAACAGATTAAACTTGTAATAGACAGCGCGATGGCGACAACCCTTCTGTTTGGACTGATTGCCGCGGTTCTATGCGCAAGCCACACCATAACGAGAGAAATGCAGAACGGCACTGTTCTGCTTCTCCTTTCAAAGCCCGTTCACCGCTGGTCGTTCATACTCGCCAAGATAGTAGGCATAATAACAGCGCTCACGATATTCGTCATCATATGCGATATCGGCTCACTTGTCGCCGTCAGGGTAGCCAAAGATCAGTTTCAGCTTGACTTCACTGCGATGTACATCTATTACGGCATAATATTCGCCTGCGCATTCGCGGGAGCTTTCAGGAATTATCTTTACCAGGCGTCGTTCGCCTCAACATCGGTAATCTCAATGCTTATCGTCATGCCCGTTTACGCCATAGTGCTCAATTTTATTCCGGCTCCCGGAGAGGGCCCGATGCCGCTCCACTGGGAAATGATACCGGCACTCATCCTCATCGTCTTCGCCGTATGGGGAATGGGGGCTATCACGGTTGTATTCTCGACAAGGCTCAACATGGTTGCCAATCTGTGCGTATGCGGACTCATCTTCGCTCTCGGAATGGGGTCGAATTTCTTCTTCGACAAGCCCGGTTTCTGGAATACCATTTTCTACGCACTTATACCGAATTGGCAGCTCTTCTGGCTGGCGGACGCCCTCGCGAGCGGCAAAACGATACCGTTGAGTTACATTTTTCTCGCCTTCGCGTACATCATCCTATACATGACCTTCTGCTCAATATGGGCCATATACATGTTTCAGTACCGCGAACTGGCAAAAGATTCCCGCTGAGCGACTTATTTCCGAGCCGGACGCGCGCTGGTGCGCCTCACGATAAGGGTGGTCGGAATAACGGTTTTCCCTGTCACTTTTTCACCGTTTCGAAGCATCACCATGTTCTTCCATATATTTTCAACAATAAGGGAAACCGGCTGGTCCACAGTGGAAAGCCCGATATCTTCGGAAAACCCCATATTCCCGAATCCGACAACCGAACAATCATCCGGCGCACGCAGGGAACGGGACGTCATATACCCGATAACTCCAGCGGCAATAGCGTCATTTGCACAGAAAATAGCCGTCGGTTTCTCTTTCCCAGAAACGAGACTGACAGCGGCATCAAACCCCCACTGGCGGCTGTACTCCTTCTCGAGGCAGAATGCCGGATTCATCTTGAGGGAATATCTTGAAAGCGCATCCAGGTATCCTGTTTTTCTGATTGCTGAGGTCTTGTCGCGACTGCCAACATAGGCAATCGACTTGTGCCCCATAAGAATAAGATGCTCAACAGCGGCAAAAGCCCCTGCCCTGTCATCAGTAACAACACATGGTATATCCATATTGTCTATATAACTATCAAAGAAAACAGAAGGCACTCTAAGCTCACGGTACTCCCCCGCGCAGGACAGGGACGGCGCCGAAATCAATCCTTCAACCCCTATCTCCGTGAGGTTTTCTATTATACGCCTTTCGCGCTCTGCGCTGCCGCGCGTGAAATGCACGACAGGCGAGGCCCCGAATATGTTCATGCGGCTTTCAAGTCCTGACAGAATCTCAGAGAAAAATGTGTTGTATTCGGGAAAAACAACCCCGATCAGGCGACTTTTAGAGAGAGGCGCAGCCGACTTCCCTACGAAGTTTCCACGGCTCGGAATCTTTGATATAGCCCCCTCCTTATTAAGTACCTCCAGGGCCTTTCTGACGGTCATGTGATTTACCCCAAACCCAGAGGCCAATTGCTTCTCCGAGGGAAGGCGTTCACCGTCTTTAAGCTTCTCTTTTTTTATAAAAGAAAGAATTCTTTCCGAAACATCAATATATTTTTGCTTTCTACTCATAAAAAACAATATATACCGGTATAGTAAAAAAATCAAGAACAATTCATCACTACCAAGGCTTTTATATTGACAATAGTGTTCAAACGATATAATATAGCAGTATAAATAAATCACAAAAAAGGAAGGAATATCAAAATGCAGACAATGCAAATCGCCCTTAACGAGTATCAGGAGAGAATTGCGAAATTCCAGAAAAACATCAGAGCGGCGGGCCTTGACGCCGCACTCGTACACGCAAACGAAGCAGACTTCGCCAACGTGCGCTATCTCAGCGAATACTGGCCCACCTTCGAAGCGGCGGGAGTTTTCGTTCCGGCGGAAGGCGAACCCTGGCTGCTGATTGGACCGGAAAGCGAAAACTACGCAAAAGGAAGAAGCGTAATAAAAAATATCGCTAAGATGATTGAGTATAGGGAGTTCGCCGAGCCGCAGTACCCTGGAATCGCCGTAGCAACTTTCAAAGACATCGCAGCGAAGGCGATGAATGGCAAAAAACTTGAAAAGCTCGGGATCGTAAGCTGGGCCATAACAACACTGCCGGTCTTCATGTCGCTTAAGGAACAGCTTCCAGGCGTTGAATTGATAAAGGCCGACGACACTTTCGCTCCGCTTCGCTACGTAAAGAGCGAAACCGAACTGGCTCTAATGCGCAAAGCATTCGCAATAAGCGAAATAGCAGTTGATGCCATACTCGCGGAAATGAAACCCGGAATGACTGAATTCCAGGTAATAGGAATAGCTCAGAGAGAAATTTACAAGCATGGCGGCGAGTACGAAGGACATGCTCTGTATTGTTTCTGCGGCGAAAGGACCAATAACGCGATATGCCGTCCGACACAGAAAAAGCTCATTGAAAATGAAGTCATTCAGCTCAATATTGGGGCGCGCGTAGGCGGTTACTCGTCAAGCGTCGGGCTTCCAGTATCCTTTGGCCCCCTGCCGGAAAGAAAGAAACGCCTTGTCGAGTTCGGTCTCGAGGCGCACATCAAGACAATGGAACTCATGGAAGCCGGAAAACCGGCATCTGATGTCGTACGTGAATATGAAGATTGGGTGAAAAAGCAGGGTTTCGGCGAATTTCTGCTATACGGCCCATGCCATTCAATAGGAATGATGGAAGTCGAAAGGCCGTGGATGGAATCGACCTCGACATTCAAGCTTGAAGAAAACATGACGTTCCAGGTCGATACATTCTTCAACGACAAGGATTTCGGCCTCCGTTGGGAAAACGGCGTAAGAGTAACCAAAGGCGGAGTTGAAAAACTCTCGCAGAAATATATGAAAACCGTCGTATTGTAATCAGAAAACGAAAAGGGGCCCCGAACTATGAGCTTTCAAGCACCAGAACAGCCTTCAGAGAAAGACTGGCATTTCATAGAAGATCTCAAGTCGCCTCTGCACAAAAAAATAAACTGGAAAAAGGAAACACCCGGAAACGATGAGGCAGACCTTTCGCAAGGTGTCGCTCTCAATTTTAATTTTCCGGACAGTTCGGGGGCCCTCAAAACAGCAACAGAAGATTTCAAAAACTTTCTCAAAGCCGGAAACATCAGCGACAAAGGCAGTTATAGGATTGTAACTGAAAAAGCGCCGACATCCTGCTTTGAGGAATATACACTCGAAGCCGCGAAGGATTCCTGCCGGATAACTGCAGATGATATAGAAGGTGTCAGGCGGGCACTGGTATTCCTCGAAGACGAGATATTAAGTACCGGAGGGCCTTTCCTTAAGACAGGAAAACGGACAAGAACGCCTCTGATAAAAACACGCATCTCAAGATGTTTTTTCGGCCCGATAAAACGCCCGCCGATGAACAGAGATGAGCTTGCCGATGATACGAATTACTATCCCGATGAATACTTGAACCGGCTTGCCCACGAGGGAATAAACGCACTCTGGTTGACAATCAAATTCGAAGATCTCTGTACGTCAAGGTTTTTCCCTGAGTTCGGGAAAGACAAAGTTCGCAGGCTCGAAAAACTGCGCGCCACCGTAAAGCAGTGCGCCCGCTACGGCATAAAGATTTACATATTCTGCATCGAACCTCAGGGATTCGGAGATGTCCCCGAATACCTGCATCCCATGTCTTACCTTGAAAATAATGAATATTTCAGGGGAAATAGGCTCAGCGCCTCACAGAATTTCATAGATTTCTGCGTGTCCACTCCGGAAGGAAAAGAGTTCCTTGAGGATTCCGCGTATTCAATCTTTTCCGATGTCCCGGGACTCGGCGGCCTTATCGATATAAATCTTGGAGAACGGCCCACTAACTGTTACTCATGCACCAGTTCCTTCTTCAAAAACAACTGCCCGCGCTGCTCGAAGCGTCAGCCATGGGAAGTCATCGCAGATACCTCTTCGGCAATTGCCAGGGGAATGAAAAAAGCGAACCCCGACGCGGAGATGGTTTCATGGCTTTATGTGCCATATATCGGCGGCTATGAAGGTGTTCCGATAGAACAAACCAAAGCCGTATTAACGGATATTGCCGCGCACACGCCGAAAGATGTAACGCTTCAGTTCAATTTTGAATCAAACGGCGAAGTCGAACAGCTCGGCAAAACGCGCATAGCGCTCGACTACTGGCTGGCCTGGCCGGGGCCGAGCAAGCTTTTCGAAAACTGCGCAAAAAACGCAGCAAAAGCCGGAGCCAGAATGTCGGCAAAAATACAAGTAGGCTGCTCACATGAAGTTGCGACGATTCCGTTCATCCCTGTGCCCGGAAATCTCTACCAAAAATACAAAGCGATGCATCGTCTTGGCGTAAGCACTGTCATGCAATGCTGGTACTTCGGCAGTTATCCAGGGTTGATGAACAAGGCCGCCGGGGAGCTTTCATTCGCGCCCTGCCCTGAAACGGAGGAGGAATTCCTCACCGAGCTCGCTCGTAAAAGCTGGGCTACTAATGAGGATAAAGTCGTCAAAGCATGGAAATATTTCCAGGAAGGCTATTCCAATTTTCCAGTGAACCTTCCCTTTACATGGTTCGGCCCGCTTCACAATTCGATAACGTGGCCGCTGCACCTGATTCCCGTCGATAAACCGATAGAACCCAGCTGGAAATTCACATTTCCGCTCGAAAGCGGTGATAGAATAGGCGAATGTATTTCGTTCGGACATACTCTCTCCGAAGTTCTTATACTCTTAGGCCGCATGAATGAGTTTTGGCAGAGCGGAGTAAATATCCTCAATGAAATCAAATCTGGCTATACGGGCAACGAAGAACGCCTGCTCGACATTGGCCTTGCAGAGGCAATAGGGCTACAGATAAAAAGCGCTAAAAATATCTTCAATTTCTACGACATGAGAGAGAAACTCCCATTTATGAATAGAAACGAGCAGAACGCCACCTTGAAGAAAATGGAGGACATCGCAAGGCAGGAAATAGAAAACTCACTTAAGCTTAAAGAATTATGCATTAAGGATTCGCGTCTCGGCTTCCACTCCGAGGCCGAAGGCTATAAATATTTCCCGGCAAAACTTGAATATCGCGCAGAACTCTTGAAAGAGCTTCTCGCAAAAGAATTCCCCGCTGTCGGCAAAATGATAGAAGAGAGCAACGACATCTTCCCCGAATATACCGGAGCGAAGCCGCAGGGCAAAATCTACAGATGCGGTAAAGACGCGGCATCGGCAAAATGGGCGGACTTTGAAAACGGGAACGCGAAATGGATGGCGTATTATGATAAAGACGGGATTGTCTTCAAAGTCATCAGCGAAAAAGCGTCTGAACGTGAAAGCGTTGTTCTGGAAGTAGAACATAGACGCCTCTGGCCTGTTCAAAAATTCGAAATTCTCGAATCAGGGAAAATGACACATCATTCAAAACATCCCATACAGAATACTGAATGGAAAGGTTCTTCCACCCTGATAGACAAGAAGATAAATACTGAGTTCAGAATACCGTTTTCAGTCTTCACGGAACGTGCGGACACCGCAGCTCTCAGAATAAATATTTATACCGCCGAAAACAATACATTTGTCAGCGGTTGGATAAGCAAAAATTCCTGGGAACCAAGGCTTTTCTTCGGCGATGATAATCCGGAAGACCTCGGTTGGTTCTTCTTCGAATAAGTTTATATAAGAAAGGTTTTTTACTATGCGCTACGAATTGATGTTTCCCGACCAGATCAGAAAAGCGATTGACGAAAACTGGCCCGTGATATGGCCGGTCGGCGTGCTCGAATACCACGCGGAACACTGCGTCACGGGAGTTGACACTCTCGTCGTGACAAGGGCTGTCGATGAGCTCGAAAAAGGGATGAACATTGTCGTAATGCCGGTATTCTACTACGGGTCAAGCAGTTACGCAGTAGACCTCCCGGAAAGGAACGGCTCAGTTCACGTGAATTCCAGTGTAGTCCAGCAGTTCGCTAAGGAAGTTTTCAGGGCATGGCTCAGGATAGGCTTCAGAAACGTACACGCATTCATACACCATCAGAGCGAAAATTTCTCGGTCGGAATGCCTACAGACCTAGCTCTGCGTCTTGCGGCGCGACAGGTTACTTTCGAATTCCTTGAAAAAAATCGCGGTGAAAATTGGTGGGGCGACGAGTCGATGCAGAACTATTACGACTCGCGCGGCGAAAGCGACAACCCATTCAACTGGATAAGGATACATCCATTCATGGACGAAGCGAGCCAGAAGCTTTATCCGGTAGACCATGCAGGCAAGCAGGAGACGTCGCTCATGATGGCGTTCTGCCCGGAAGGTGTCGATATGAAAAAATTCGATCCTTCAAAATGGTACGCAAAAAGCGCCCAAGAAGCAAGCATTTCATACGGAATGGATGCAAAAAAAATGATACTTGACGGGATCAAAAAAGCAATAAAAGGTTGAATCATGGATACAATCAGAATATGGCGCTCGCCTGATACAAGATTCGGCGTACTGACGAAGGAACTGGACAATCTTGAAAATGAAACGATGACCGCAAATGCCGTTTATACGGACAGCGAGCTTGCCGGAATCGCAAAGTCGGGCTTCAATGCGATATGGGTTCACGGGCTGCTCAGGAATATCGTGAAATCAAAAGTATTCCCCGAGTTCGGCAAGTACTCGAGCCGCCACCTGAAAAGCATGAATGAACTTATCGAACGCGCCGCAAAATATGGAATAAAAGTCTTTATCTACATGCAGCCGCCGAGGGCAATCTGGAAGGGTTCCGCATTCTGGAAAAAACATGGGGACGTTGCCGGATGCGTCGAAGAATCCCCCGATCACGACGAGAACATCATAAAACAGGTAAGCCTTTGTACCTCAACAGATAAAGTCAAAAAATATCTTAAGGCATCATCTGCGGAACTCGCAAAAAAACTCCCCGGGCTCGGAGGCGTAATACTCATAACCGCATCGGAATACCCATCGCACTGCTGGGCTAGGCGGGGCAAGATATGTGACGCCATGGGGCATTATCATGATTTCAACCACACAACGTGCCCCAAATGTGCAAAAAGAAAGCCAGGCGATATTGTCAACGAAGTCATTAAGAACGTCCGCGACGGAATTAAAAGCGTCGATAAGTCTATGGAAATCGTCGCTTGGAACTGGTCTTGGAACGCATACGAAAAAGACCCTTCGCCGGAAATAATAAAAAACCTGCCGAAAGACGTTATTTACATGGCCGATTTCGAGCGCGGGTCAAAGAAGAAAATCCTCGGGAAAGACCGCCCGATAGATGAATACAGCCTCTCGTTCAACGGCCCCTCGGAGAGATTCAGCAAGTCGACGCAATGCGCGAAAAAGGCCGGACTCAAAATAATGACGAAACTCCAGTTCGGGACGACTCACGAGCTGGCGACAGTACCCAACATCCCTTTAATCGCCAACATCTTCGACAAAGCTAACCATGTCAGAAGCAATAAGATAACCGGCTTCATGGGCTGCTGGAATTTCGGCAATATGCTGACAGCCAACACCGCCGCATTCAACTATTTCCTGACAGGGAAAAAGCACAAGACAAAAAAGGCTGCGCTTGAAGCATTTGCGTCGGAATATCTCCCGAAATGCGATGAGAAAAAAGCGGCTGCCGCATGGATGTCATTCTCGAAGGCAATGGATAACTATCCATTCTCAATACCGTTTCTCTACGCAAGCCCGATAAACTACACGCTCGCATTCCCCATCAAGCCCGGACACTCCGATGACGTTCCATGCGGCAGATCGTGGCTGATGGATAAGGTAAGAGGCAACTCGCTCGAAGCATCCCTCGGACCTTATACGCTTGATGAAGTGATAAAGGGATTGGGAAAGACGTGCAGCGAGTGGGAAAAGGGTCTTGAGAAGGTCCGTGAAGCTCTTGCATCGTCTCCATCAAGGCACGCGGAGGATGAGCTCGACACGGCAGAAACCTGTGGTCATGTTTTCAGAAGCGCGTGGAATACCTACAGAAGCTGGAAGCTCACACGGAAATGGAACAAAGCTAAGATGAAGGATTTTATAAAAATAGCGAAAAACGAGATAGAAAATCTAGAAAAAGCTCTACCCATCCTCAGGAGGGATAAGCGCCAGGGCTTTCACGGTGAAGCATTCGGTTATATGTTCAATTCTGAGCTCGTTTCTAAAAAAATAAAGGCTCTGAAAGACTATATTTCATAAGCTGTGTTTTGCGTACCCGCAAGCCTGCCTCAAAAAAAAAATGCTTTTGACGTGTTTTTTATTCATTTCTTAGCTTGTATTAAATTCTTTCTATTGCTAAATTTCCGTTACACAACAAAATTTTAACAGGAGGGAATCATGAAACACTCGTTCTACGATGTCAAAGCGAAGAAAAAAGTAAGCGCCGAAGTTACCGAAAAGGTAACCTACGGGAAGAAGAACAACAAACGTTACGCCTTCAAGGCCAAAACATCTGATGGCCGTAACCTGACAGCATTCGTAGGAAAAGAAGCATGGGATTCAGCCAAAATCTGAATTCTAATTTTCCTAATGAGAACTCCCGCCTCTGCGGGAGTTTTTTTTTGTCCCGAGGGAAAACGACTGCCGGAGTATGGCTCAGTCGTATTTGAAAAATATTTTGCCGGACTTGTTTACATAGGCAGGGCGACCTTTTAAGGCAACTTCTGCAACATCCGAATCCGAGTCGAAATCATCGGCCTCGTCGAATATAGGATCAATGACAAAACTGCCGTCGGTACCGATATATCCCCAAAGATCATCTAGCCTCACCCTCGCCAGGTCTTCGCTGAAGTCTTCGGCATCCTCAAATATCGGGTCCGTGATCAATTTTCCGGTATAGTCCATATAACCCCATAACCCGTTAAGCTGATAAGGGAAAGGGGTGCTTGTGCTAACCGTGGAAATATTTTCATAAATGGCGCTTGAGACAAATTTTCCAGAGCTATTGATAAAAGCCCATTTACAGTTCAGTCTAACTTTAGCGTAACCTTTTGACGTAAAGTTACCTGCCTCATCGAAAATGGGATCGACAATGAGCTTGCCCTGCTTATTGGTAAAAGCCCATCTGCCGTTCAGTTTTACGCGGGCGAAATCGTTGCTAAAATCAGCTGCATCCTCAAAAATGGGATCCCACAGAAGCTTCCCGCTTTCAGAAATAAAAGAGTATTTCCCGTTCAGGCATACCCGAGCGAAGCCGTCGGAAAAATCGCCGATTTCGTCATACACCGGGGATGCTATTAATTTCCAGGCGCCGTCAACAAGTCCGTATTTGCCTCCGTGCTCAAACACGACGGGGCTACCGACTGCATGGAGTCCGAGAAAGAATCCGGCAACGATAGTGAAGATTATTTTTTTATTCATTTCCAAGCGTGAAATTTCCATTTTCAGGGTTAAATTATCGAGCTCTATGAATAAAGAATATACACCATGAAATACAGGAGAAAAAGACTATGTCCGAAAAGACCATGAAATTTAAAACCGAGGTTCAGCAGCTCCTTGACCTCATGATACACTCACTTTACTCAAACAAGGACATATTCCTCAGAGAGCTTATATCCAACGCTTCCGATGCGCTCGACAAAGCGAGGTTCGAATCACTGAAAAGTCCGGAAATAGCCGCGGAGTGGGCAATCAGAATAGAATGCGACAAAACCCACAACACAGTCAAAATATCCGATAACGGTATCGGAATGACCGAGGGGGAAGTCGTTGAAAATATCGGAACAATCGCGAAATCAGGGACAAAAGCTTTCCTTGCCGCAATGGAAAAAGAAAAAACGCCCGACTCTCCCGAATTGATAGGACAGTTCGGCGTAGGATTCTACTCCGCATTCATGGTCGCGGACAAGGTGACGCTCGAAACAAAACGCGCTGGTTCAAGCGCTCCTGGGATACGCTGGGAATCCACAGGAAAGGAAGATTTCGTTATCGAAGAGTGCGCCAGAAGCAGCCAAGGCACTGAGATAACCATGCACCTCAAACCGGATATGAAATCTTATCTCGAAGAATGGAAGATAAGAGAAATCGTCAAAAAGTATTCGGACTTCATAGAGTACCCCGTAAAAATGTCCGTGACAACGAAAAAGGACGGAACCGACGTTACCGAGGACGAAACGCTTAACTCACAGAAGGCGATATGGATAAGGAATCCGTCCGAAGTCACCGAAGACGAGTACAAGCAGTTCTACAATTACCTTTCGCATCAAAGCGCTAATCCGCTTTGCAAAATCCACTATTCCGCCGAAGGCACTTCCGAATTCAAGGCCCTTCTATTCATTCCAGGGGAAGCGCCGTTCGACATATTTTTTCAGGAACAGCAGAAAAAGGGGCTTCACCTCTACATAAAAAGAGTCTTTATAAGCGATTGCTGTGAAGGTCTTCTGCCGGACTATCTGCGTTTTGTCAAGGGTGTAGTGGATTCGAACGACCTGCCCCTCAACATCTCTCGCGAGATACTCCAGGACAATCCGCAGATAAAGAAAATAAACAAAAGTATTTCACTCAGGATTATTAACGAGCTTAAGAAGATCCTCGAAAATGAAAGAGAAAAATATATATCCTTCTACAAGGAGTTCGGCCGCGTAGTAAAAGAAGGGATACATATCGACTTCGCAAACAAGGAAAAGATTCAGGAACTCATTATGTACGAGAGCCTTAATCATAAACCTGGCGAACTCATAACTCTCAAGGAATATCTTACCGCCATGCCGGAATCGCAGAAGGATATTTACTACATCACCGGCGAAGACCGTAAAACCCTCGAAAATTCACCGCATCTGGAACTTCTCAAGAGCAAGGGCTATGACGTGCTTTTCATGACCGATCCTGTAGATGAATGGATTATGCAGTCAATGAACGAGTTCGACAAGAAGAAATTCAAGCCTGCCGGAAAGGGAGATATCGAGCTCGACGAGGAAACGAAAAAAGAAGCAGAAGAAAAAACCCAAAAGGCCGAGGCCGAACACAAAAAACTTCTTGAGCTTATCAAGGAGGAACTCGGAGACAAAGTCAAGGACGTGAGATTCTCCAAGCGCCTTACCGAAAGCGCATGCTGCCTTGTCAGCGATGAGTTTGCCCCCGGCGCGCATATGGAAAAGATATTCAAGGCAATGAAACAGGATATGCCGTCTTACAAACGCACGCTTGAACTTAATCCGACACATCCGCTCATAGATAAAATGCAGAAGCTTTTCGATAAGGAACCGAAAAGCCTGAAGCTCTGCGGCTATGCGTCACTGCTTTACAATCAGGCACTTCTGATGGAAGGAAGCCACATTCCCGACCCACTTCAGTTCTCAAAACAGATTACCGAACTGATGTCCTCCGGTATTTGAAAAAATCTCTCGTGTCGTCAGTCAGATGCAATGGAAATTTCGGCTGACGATACGTTTACTTTAATGCACGTCATATACGTATTCGCCTTTGGGAAATACTGCGGGAACGACAACTAAGAACATCGCCGCGAATATTATGGCTATGGTATATATCAGGAACAATGTCTGATAATGGCATATTTTCATGGAGCCGACATACCACTCGCCTGCAAGCATACCGGACCCCATAACCAGTGACGATATCAAACGGGAAAGCCCGGAACCTCCGTAATAAAATGCCCCGCAGAGCGCCATCGCCATCGTCTTATTGCCGGAGGTGGCCAGTGCCATCATCTCGGATGTGGACGCTACCGATGCGCATGCGAACGTAAAGCTGTAGATTAAAAGCAAAACCGTGATGAGAACATATGTAAGATTGCTTCCGGTCCCTATAAAAAAGATAGACAGATTCACCAGCGCGTATAATATATGAATTCCCAGCAGCGTGTCCTTTATTCCCCAGCGCCTTATAATCCGGCCCGCGCTAATGGACCCCAGAAGCATCCCCACCATCGTAGCCGCCGAAATTATTACAATGATATTGTCAGGCGCATTCAAATGCTTTTTCAGATAGATTATCACCAATGGAACAGTCCCGTACGTCGCCAGATTTAAAACAAAGAGATAAACTGAATAGCCAACGAGCGGCTTGTTTTCTATGGCCGTTATCAGACCATCCTTGAATCCTAAAACTTCCTTCTTCTGCCCGGCAAAGCTTGGAATCCGCGAGATAAAGAATATGCGCCCCGTATAAATAACAGCACAGATAAGAAGGACGACCTGAAGCTTCCATATTGGCGGCTCCTTGCCTATCGCTAAACCGACAGTCAGAAGAAAAACTACCGTAACAAGCTGCCAGGTAAAACGCATACGCCCCAAATAATCACTGCGCCTTTCGCTGCTGAGAAATGAATCAAGCAGCGGAAACCAGCCGGCGACATAGCCTGTACTGCAGAATGCGAAAAAAACAAGCATGGTCATGAGTATGATACTTGCATAGCTCCCAAAAAAAGGAGAAGCCACAACAACAAAATATGCGATTGCCGCTAAACTGCAGACCCTGACAATAAGTTTCTTATTCCCTACTTTAGTCGCCAACCACGCCATCGGGATTATACATATTCCACATAAAAGAGGAACCAGAGATGTCGTTATCATTGAGAACATGTCACTGGCCCCCAGCATACTGGCGAAAAGGATTATTATGGCACTGTTAGACAGCGTAAGATCCCCCAAGGCTCCGCAGCAGGCCGACATTGTCGCGTTATTTTCAGCCGAACGACATTTTTCGGGAGAGAGAATTGCAGGATTTTCCATTTTATCTATATTATCCTTAAGAGGAATTAACCTTATCTTTTATAAAGATTGCCTCCGTGACAATCGATGGCGACAACGGCTGGAAAGTCTTTGACCGTAAACTTTCTTACGGCCTCGGCACCGAGATCTTCGTAGCATACCAGCTTTGAGGCCGTGACGCATTTGCCGAGGAGCGCGCCCGCTCCGCCAGCGGCGGCGAAGTAGACACAAGGCCCTTCGGTCATTGCATCTATAACCTCCTGAGAGCGTTCGCCTTTTCCAATCATACCCATAAGCCCTGCCCTGCGTATAAGTATCGGGGAATAAGCATCCATGCGGCAGCTCGTTGTCGGGCCCGCGCTCCCGGCAGGCCTTCCGGGTGGGGGTGGCGTGGGACCTACAAAATATATAACTTGCCCGCGCAGGTCAAGTGGGAGTTCTTTTCCTTCATCAATGAGTGTACAAAGTCTTTTATGCGCGGCGTCGCGCGCCGTGTAGACTATGCCGGATATTTTCACCATATCGCCAGCGCTCAGTTTTCTTACGGTATCTTCAGTGAGCGGGGTATTTATATTCAATTCAGTCATCTGGAACCTCAAATTATAATTTCTTTGTGCCTGGCGGCGTGACAGTTAAGATTTACCGCTACCGGAAGCGACGCTATATGGCACGGCATTATCTCGATATGCACGGCGAACGATGTCACGCTCCCGCCAAGCCCTTGAGGCCCTACTCCGGAAGAGTTTATCTTCTGAAGTATTTCCTCCTCCAGCTCCGCGTAATGGGAATCAGGATTGGGAATTCCCACATTACGCAGAAGCGCAGTCTTCGCAAGCAGTGCGGCCATTTCAAAATTGCCGCCTATCCCTATGCCTACAATTGTCGGTGGACACGGGTTACCGCCGGCTTTTATCACCGTATTCACAGCAAAATCGACGACACCTTTTCTTCCGTCCGAAGGTTTTAGCATGGCGAGAGAGCTCATATTTTCGGAGCCGCCTCCTTTGGGCGCAAGGATTATTTTTAGTTTATCGCCGGGGACGAGCTTGAGATGTATTACTGGCGGGGTATTGGTCTTTGTATTTTTCCGTTCAAAAAGGGGGTCTGACACGATAGACATTCTCAAAAACCCCGCCTTGTAACCATCGTTCACGCCGGAGCTTATGGCGTCGGCAAGGAGTCCGCCCTCTATCGCGGCATCTTGTCCCAGCTCAACAAAAAATACAGCCACGCCCGTATCCTGGCATATTGGAAGCCTTTCATTTCTCGCGAGTTCGGCATTTTCCAGATACTGCTTCAAAAATGCCCTGCCGCGTTCAGTATTCTCCGATTTAAGGGCCTTGCGAATGGCATTTTCAACATCATCCGGCAGGTCAAAAGCCGCGGAAAGACAAAGCGACTCTATTTCTTTGCGTATTTTGTCAAAACTTATTTTTCTCATCATATGGTATCCTGAAATTTGTATAACTTCGTTGCTGTCGGGAAAAAATCAAGGAACATTAAACGGGCTTCAGGCGATAAAAGTTTTTTTTATTGATTAGCGCGGCTTTACATATATATTTAATGAGTCTATTAAAATTGGAAGGTTGTTGACCATGAACTTCAGATACGCTCTCGCAGCCATTTGTATTGCTCTCGCCGGATGCTCAGGAATCGAATATACCGGTGCGGAATATCCGAAAACTATTTCATCAAGAATTTTTTACGACAGCAAGCTTATCCCCGAAAACGATTATGTAAAAATAGGGGATGCCGAGATAACGGCTTATGCCGGAGATAAATCAATCGACATAGACGACAGGCTCATCGCTAAAGGAAAAGCCGTCGGCGCGGATGTGATACTTGTAACAGGCGAGAAAACATTGGCCGAAGAAGCGGACATCGGCAAAGATAAAAAAACTGATTCCGCCGCCGCAGTTCCCAAACGCGTTGCCGTCTACAAGGCTGAAACTATCATACGCGCCTGTTTCTTCAAGGAGAAAATCTCAATAAATCAGTACAACGAAGACGAAAAATATAAGGCCGAAGGTGAGGAAAATCCGAATATTGTTTACATAGATAAGGCGCAGCAGAAAAAACTCGTTGAGGAAAAAAAGCAGTATAATGACACTATGGAGTCAAAGAACCAGTTGCCCGGTACTCTCGGTTCGCCAGAGGCTGCCCAAGAGGAATTCAACAAGGAATTTAATCCTCAAAACCTAAACGACCCCGTCTATAAGAAATTCGAAAAGGATGCCGATAGCAGTCAGGCCCAAAAAGTCGCCCCCTTGGAGAACCCGCCAAAACTCTATGGCGTACCAGAGGCTGAACAGAAAAAATATGACAAAGAATATAAGCAAATCATAGACAGAAAGACCACAGGCAATATTGTCGGCAATCCTGAAAACAGCATTCCTCCGGATATGAAGCAGATAGATAAGGACATTGATAACCTTATCAAAAATATAAAAAATTCTCCGGCAAAGGAAATAATGAAAGACGTTGAGGATAATATAAAATAGGCTCGGATGCGGCCATTACCAAAAGGGGGACATATCGTGAAAAAAATATCGTGGATTAAGATTGCGCTTCCGTTGCTCTTCTGTATCGCGGGACAGGCCCAGGAGTCAGCGGCAATGCCGAAGTTCGTCCCTCTCACTAATATAAATACCGAAGAATCGCCGGTTGTCCAATCATACGACAGTACCAATCCCATATACACAGTAAATGGCAGAGGGAATAACAGCGGAAAGCTTTTCAGGCCACCGCCCGGTTCCCCTTATTCGGTGCAGGGTTCTTATGGAGATCCTCTTATATATGTCGCGCCAGGCGGGCTTGAGCCGGACTCGAACGGCTACCTTTTCCCATTCTCGATGGAAACAAACGATCCTTATCAGCCGATGTCGTTCAGCTTTTCCGGTACCGCGGCATCTCTTGTCCTTTACTCAGAGACAGGCTGGGGAACGGAAAACAATGCTGGGGGGTTCATGCCTTACCTCGTAAAGAGCGACTACCGCAACGAACGACGTCCGTACTATGAGTTCTTCTGGTCGCCGAAAGAAAAATTCTCAACCGCGCAGGGAATAACAAAACAGCTTAATGCGAATATAACCCTCAACTACGTTTTCAAAATTCCGGCGCAGACAGAAGTAAAATGGGGAACGGAAAATTCATTCACCCGGTTTACCTTTGCGGGCGGACCTCCAATCTCAGAACAAATACAGAGCGACAAGGTCTTTAAATGGGCTCAGGGTTCAATAGGAAGCACCGACGCGATAAGCAACATGAGCAATCCCTCCTCATGGCAGATTCCGGACGGACTTGAAAACCCAGCAGGTTTCGCAGTTTCCGCTGACGGAAATATCGTCTTTGCCGCGGCAGGAAAGACGCTGACAGCGTTTTCTCAGGACGGCGCTGTTAAGTGGCAGGCATCCGGCTCGGCTCCGCTGATTACTTACGGCGATTCAGGGCTTCTTGCGATGAGTGCCGACTACAGGGCAATCCAGTATATTGATACGGCATCGGGAAGGGTTCTGCACAAGCTTCAAATACCTCCATTTCTACCGCGCGAAAATAACACATTCGCACTTGCTTCATGCAGGGGGAACGACTACCTGTTTCTTCAAGTCCCGGAGCAGTCCACAACATATGCTTTCAAGGCAAAAAAAAGCGGGGACTGATGACTCAATCCCCGCGCTATTTCCGATATCAGGAAATGCTTATTTCTTCTGGAACATTTCTCTGATTTTCTTTCCGGTGATTTCCACCTGATGCTTGCCGAGCCCTTCGCGTTTGGCAAGGAGGTTCGGGGCGCCTTTTCTGCATTCTTCGAGCCATACTCTGGCGAATTCGCCGCTTTCAATCCTCTTGAGCGATTCCTTCATGCGGACTTTTACGTCCGGAGTGATTATCTGAGGGCCGTTGTAGTATTCGCCGAATTCCGCGGTGTTGGATATAACGGCGTTCATCTTCTGGATGCCACCTTCATAGATAAGGTCTACAATGAGCTTTACTTCATGTACGCATTCGAAATACGCCATTTCGGGCGGATATCCCGCTTCGATAAGGACTTCGAAACCGTATTTCATAAGGTCTACGAGACCGCCACAGAGGACGTTCTGTTCGCCGAAAAGGTCTTCATAGGTTTCCTGCTCGAATGTACATTCGAGGCAGCCGGCACGGGTGAGGCCCATCGCCTTCGCCATCGCGAGCGCAGTCTGAAGCGCCTTGCCGCTGGCATCCTGCTTTACGGCGACGAGTCCCGGAACGCCGAAACCTTCGAGGAAGCGCTTTCTCTCTTCGGTTGCAGGACTCTTGGGGGCTACCATAATAACGTCGACGCCTTCAGGTGGAAGTATCTGCTTGAAAACTACATTGAAGCCGTGCGAACAGCTAAGCACCTTCCCTGATGCCATAAACTGCTTAATTTCTTTTTCGTAAATGGGGCCGTGGTGTTCATCAGGAAGGAGGATGTGGATGATATCAGCCTTCTGGGCGGCTTCCGCGGTTGACATTACATTAAAACCGTCCGCCTTCGCTTTGTCGGCGCTGACTCCGGGTCTCTGACCAATTATAACGTTCACCCCGGAATCCCTCATGCACTGTGCCTGCGCGGTTCCTTGGCTGCCATACCCGATGACTGCGACTGTTTTGCCGCTAAGAAGCGACAAGTCGGCATCCTTATCATAAAGAAGTTTTACCATTTTTTCTCCTAGTTTGAGTTAGAGATTAAAACCGAAGCCATCAAAATATACTCTGAACGTGATTTTTCAATATCTCTTCAGGTGCTATATTGGAGAAAAACCGGAGTGCCCCATGAAAACATATGATTTTGAGATAATCGACTGCCATATACATCCTTATATTAATGCCGCTTACAATACGGCTTATTTTTCCGGCGCACTGACTCCTGATGATTTTAGCGTCGAGCTTAAGCGCGCGGGGATAACGAAGGCATGCGGCTCAGTCATAAGCTTTCAGTCTCCGGATACTTTCGACGCTGTCTGCAAATTGAACCGCGACGCCGTGTCCCTTGCTGAGAAGCATCCGGATTTTTTTATTCCGGGAATACACGTCCATCCCGATTTCCCGGAAGAGTCCTGCCGTGAACTTGAACTGATGTACAAGGAACACAATGTCCGCTGGATCGGCGAACTGGTCGCTTATATCATGAAGTTCAGCTCATACTCGAACAAGGGGGCTTTCAATATTTATGAACTCGCGGTATCCCTGGGGCTGCCGGTTAACATACACCCGAACGCCCTTGAAGAAATAGAATTGATTGCAAAGAATTTCCCGCGCCTCAATATAGTCATGGCTCATCCGGGCGCGGGGAAAAAGGATATTGTTGACAAAGTCGAGCTGCTCAAAAAATATCCGAACCTCTATCTTGATCTTTCCGGCAGCGGAATGTTTCGCGACGGCATGCTGCGTTACGGAATAGACCAGGCGGGAAAAGAGAAGTTTCTATTCGGTACCGATTACCCTATCTGCAATCCAGCCGGAATATTTTCTGCCGTCCTTTACGAAAAATTGAACGATGAGGAGCTTGCCTTCGTATTCTCGTTGAACTTCAGACGGCTGACAGGACTCTTATGAGTAAAAGGAAGATACTTCTTCACGCCTGCTGCGCACCATGCGCCGCGCCTTGCTGCGAAAAACTTCTTAAGGAAAACTTCGACCTGACTCTATTTTTCTCAAATTCTAACATAAGCCCCTTTAGTGAGTACGAGAAAAGACGCAATGAACTTGAGCGCCTTGCAAAATTGATGGGGGTGCCTCTGGAGATAGACTCTTACGAGCATGAAGACTGGCTCAGGGCTGTCGCGGGTCTTGAAAATGAATTTGAAAAAGGACCGCGTTGTACGGAGTGTTTCAAGCATAACTTAAGACGCGCCTCCGAAAAGGCTGAATCACTCGGGATAGAATCATTCAGTACAACCCTTACAATCAGCCCGCACAAAGATTCAACGGTGATTTTTAAGGCTGCTTCCAGTTACCCCTGTTTTATCCCCTTCGATTTCAAGAAAAATAATGGCTTTGCCAGAAGTATCGAACTCTCAAGGCAGTTCGGCCTTTACCGGCAAGGCTATTGCGGCTGTGAGTTCAGCAATTCTCAGCAGGCATTCAATAAAAAGAACTAGCCCGGCCTTCAGCTCAAAAACTTGTTTTTCCCATGCTGAGCAACAGGCGCCGAATCATTCTGCACCTCCGAAACCTTGAATCTGCAAGCAGATTCCTGTAAGGCCACCGCCATATGGGCAAGGTCTTCCGCAGATATATTAACCTGCTGTGCCGCCTGGCTCGTATCGGATGCGGCCCGTGTCACGCCTCTTATATTTTCCGTAACGTCCCTCAGGCCGGAAGCAGCCTTTGCGGACTGCTCGGACACATTATTAGCGCCAGTCGCGACCTCGGAGATATTCTTCGCTATATCATCGACGCCCCTATTGACTTCCGTTACACTCCTCGCAACTTCCTTAACCCCATCCGTCGCCTGCGTTATATTACGCACATTTTCCCGAACAGTAACGTTCTGTTGTTCTACGGCCGCCGCGATTGTATGAACTATTTCATCAACATCGCTTATTGCGTTCTGGATGATTTTTATGTCGCTTACAGTCGACTCGGTGGAAGACTGCATCGCCTCAATCCTCTTGCGGATATCGTCGGTGGCACTATTTGTCTGCTTAGCGAGTTCTTTGACCTCGCTGGCGACTACCGCAAACCCCTTGCCTGCGTCCCCTGCGCGCGCCGCTTCTATGGTCGCGTTGAGAGCGAGAAGCTTGGTCTGCTCGGCTATCTCGACTATCGTCTCGATAACCTTGCTTATTTCCTGCGATGCTGCGGAAAGCGTCTGGATCTGCGCAGAGGTCTTGCCAACAGCAGTCACGGCATTCTGTGTCACCTCTCGTGATTTTTCCGTATTCTTCGCTATTTCACCCACCGTCGAGGACATTTCTTCCGATGCAGTGGCAACGCTGGTTAGATTTGCCAGGCTTTCCTCTACGGCTGTAGAGACCGTCGTCATGAACTTCGATATCTGCTTGGCAGCGGCGGATACGTTCTGGCTGTTCTTATTCATTTCGCCGGAAGCTTCCGCCATTGATGTGATGTTGTTGCTCATATGCTCGGCGGCATTTGACACCTCCTGCGCCTGTACCGTCATCTCCTCGGCGCCGGCGGCAAGCTCGCTTGCTACCGCGGAAAATTCTTCTGAAGAGCTGCCCATCGTGGTGGCGCTTTCGGCTATATGCCTTATAATTACCTCAAGCTTGTCCGCAAAATCGTTTAAACTCCTGCCCATGAGTCCGACTTCGTCATTTGAGCTGGCTTCCATGCGTTTCGTCAGATCCCCCGCGGAGATATCCTTGAGCATATCTGCCGCCTTGCGAAGGGGATTCGCTATGCGGTAAGAAAGCAGCCACCACAGAATAGCTGAAGCCGTGACACTTATAACCAAGACTATTAAGATAAATATATTGCCTGTCTTGCTTACGGTCTTGATTCGTTGTTCGGCGGCAAAAAATTCCTCATTATATGATCCTGCTCCGATTATCCAGTCCCAGGTCGGATAGTACATAAAGCGCACCATCTTCATGCGGGAAATGCTTTCTCCGGGATTCTTCCATGGATAATGTGCCTCGGCAATCTCACCCACCTTTAAAGTTGTTACTTTTTCCAATATATCACGCATGAACAGCCTCCCAGTCGAATCTTTCGCATCGATTATCGACTTGCCGTCCTGTTCACCTTTCGAGGAAACAACGTACTCCCCCTTTGAGTTTATTATCCAGACATATCCGGTTTTTCCTATCCTGATATTCATTACTGCCTTGCGCAAGCCTTTCGCGCTTTGCTCGGGAACCCCAGTATAAAGCATACCTACTACATTTTTTTTCCTGTCGTATATCGGCGCATATGTTGTTATATACCAAGCATTAACAACAAAGGCCCTTCCCGAGAACGTTTCACCTTTCAATACATTGCTGACCACAGGATTTTGCTTGCCGTCGGGATTTAGCGCGGGAATATATGTCCCGATAGCACGTTTCCCGTCCAATGTCCTGACATTTGTAAGCACCCTCAGCATATCTCCAGAGTCATTCATTCTTTGAAAAACAGTACAGGTTCCGCCGACAAGTTTCTGGACTTCATCAACAAGGGACGACGGCACGTTTATGTCGGGATTAACAATAACAGCGTCTTTCCCTATAAACATTTGCGGCAGAGCCAGGGTTTGGGTTGATTTTGTAAACTGATTTTTGGCTTCCCATGTGATTTTCTTATCCCCAAAACTCACGCCGCCCGAATTCTTAAGGATATCTGCGGCGACATTCAAATCTGCAACAACCCTATCCTGCAATACCTCCTGCTGAGTCGCGACCATCCCATATACGCCGCGCAGAATATGGTCAAGGTCGGCATAGGCCAGATTGCTGCTTTCCTCTACCGAAAGTTTTGCAATTGCGCGATTCTGCTTCAGGACAACGAGCCCTATGCTTACAAGGGGAAGGATTGTCAGTAAAATACCAGCAAACATGAGCTTGGAGCGAAGAGTTTTCAAAAATTTTATTTTCATTCCGTTACTAAATCCTTACTTCTCTTGTTGTTATTCTTTATCTTTCGACATATAGGTTATCCTTAAAACGCGTAATATCAACCAACTGGAAGAAAAATTTAATTATGTCGCGGCCTCGGGAAAAGGGCAGATTTAAATTTATTCCGGCATCTGGTTATCTTCTTATATGACGCTTCAGATTACTGTTAATAAAAATGACTTTTCAGCCAGCGGGCAGATGCATTTTTTGATTTTTTGCCGCCATAAAAATTCCTAAATATTGATAATTCCATATACGCAGAATATACTACGCAAGGCAATCATGACCGCCTCAGAGAAGGCAACAGGATTCCGTATGCTATTTCTGAAATAGCTATGAGATACTTACAATTGGCTCAATCGAAAGGAGCAAAGAATGCTGAAGATGACTGGGAGAGGATTTATACGAACCGGAATAGCCGCAACCATCATACTATTTCTGAATATCGGCCTGTCGGCCAAAGAAGAGCAATCGTTCTTTTTTGTCGTGCTTGCAGATCCCCAAATTGGCTTTTTTGAAAAAAACCTTTCTGTGGAAAAGGACTCTGAGTTATTTAAAAAAGCGGTAAATTCCATAAATAAACTTCGGCCGGCATTTGTTGTAATATGCGGGGATATGATAAACGATGCCCGCCCGGGAAAAATAAGGGAACTCCAGCTAGAGACCTTCTACAGCATACTCAAAGAGATTGACAAGAAAATCCCTGTTTATTTGGCTCCCGGAAATCATGAACTCACACTATCGCCAAAACCCGAACAATTAGACTGGTACCGAAAGACCTTCGGAAAAGATTATTACAAATTCTGTGTGAATAATTGGCAATTTATTGTCATAAACACCAGCCTAATCCCGCCTAAGTTTGTCGAAGCTGAAACCATTGCTCAAAAGGAATGGCTTAAAAAGACATTGGAATCATCGCCTGAAAACTTAAAAAACAAGACCATAGTATTTCAGCACCTCCCCTTCTTCTTGAAGGATTCATCGGAAGCTGATGATTACTATAATATTCCTCTCTGTTACAGAAAAGAATATCTGGATATACTAAAAAGCAATGGAGTCAGATGCGTCATTGCCGGCCACTACCATCGTTGCAGCGAAGGAAAAGATGGAGAACTGCAAATGGTTACCTGCGGCCCCGCCGGAAAACCAGCCTACAAGGCACGTTCCGGCATAATGGTCGTATATATCTCGGAAGACAAAGATATTTTCCACCGCTTCTTTCCATATGAAGACATTCCTCAAAATATAACATTAAAGGCATTTACAGAATTGAAAAATGATTAGCCGTCACTTTAAAGAGAGTCTTTATACGAAGGCTGGAAGTAAAAAAATCCCGCCGACGGCAATACCTTCCTTTCCCCATAAATAAATGAATTTTCTCTAAGTCAGGGAAGATTATGCTATTGACTTTAATCCATATTTACGATATTATAATGCTGTAATGTTAAATTATAAATTCACAATATGAATTAATGAAATGAAATCACTAGATAAAACCTTAGAAATTCTGGAGCATATCTTTAACAAAGACGGGACTCCTTCGACACCTGGCGAAGTGGCGTCAAGCATTAAAATCAATGCCGCCACGTGCTCAAGAATAATGACTGAACTTATGGAGCACGGCTATATAGAAAAAGTTTCCAGACGTACGGGCTACGTTCCCGGCCCTGTTTTCTATGCATTGGGTACTCGACAATCACCATATTCACAGATTGCAAAGGCGGCGGAAGGTCCCATCCGGGAACTTGCAATAAAAACTTCGTCTATGATAAATATTTCTGTCATGAAGGACGCGCACAGATATGTTCTGTTTTTTTACAGCGGTGATAAAGAGAAGAAATTTCCCTTGAGAACGAGGTATTTCGATCACTACGAAACAGCAACAGGACGCCTTCTGCTTTCAAGAGCGCCTGAACAGGACATTGACTTTGTAATCAGCAAATTAGGTCTTCCCAAAGACGCATGGAACGATATCGACTGCAAAGAAACTTTTCTGCGGGAACTTACCAAAACAGCAAAAGCCGCTACTGTCAAATATCCCCAGGGCGACATATGGGTACTCGGCAGTCTGGTTAATGCTCCCGGCTACCCTCCAGCGGCCATAGGATTCGGGGTTGCCACAAAAGAAAAAGCAGATGAAGCTGAGACCCTTCTGCAAAACGCAGTCACATCCATAGAGGAAAAACTTTCTTTAAATAATGACGAAAAAACAACTTTTTACTAAGGAATATTTATGAAATCTCACATCAAGGAAAAAAGCAGAAATTTTATAGAGAATGAAAAAGAATTTCATCTCGGCTTTCTGCCAACGGAACAGCCAAACACAAAAACGCTGACACTTGACAAGGCATTTATGTCATCAACAGAAGAAGGCGTCAGGATGCTTCAGTCGGTTGACCGCGATATAGTGCCGATGGCGGAACGCATTTTCAAGAGTGCTGAGTTTTTAAAGATGAAATCGGCCATTCAGGATGCTGTTCTTTCAGGACATAAAGTGGTATTCTCGGGCTGCGGTGCCACCGGGCGCTTGAGTATCCTTCTGGAATCCATGTGGCGCAATTTTTTCATAAAGCTAAAAACTGAAAAACCAGACGCCCACAAACTGCTTTCAAAATACGAGGACTCTGTTCTCAGTATCATGACAGGGGGCGACTTTGCACTTGTTCGATCCGTAGAATCTTTCGAGGACTACCAGGAATTCGGACGTCAGCAGGCACGTGAGATGGATATCAGCTCCGGCGATGTAATCATAGCCATAACAGAGGGGGGAGAGACGTCTTCTGTACTCGGCACAGTGCAGGAAAGTATTTCAAGAAATGCCGCCGCTTTTCTCCTTTTCAACAATCCGGCAGGGCTTTTAAGCAAGCACCTCCAGCGTTCGCGAGAGGCCATAGATCACCCGAAAGTAACTGTACTGGATCTTTATTGCGGACCGATGGCTTTGACAGGATCCACCAGGATGCAGGCAACCACCTCCGAGCAATTGGTTGCGGGCGCGGCTCTGGAATCCGCACTAAACGAGATTATCAGGAAAGAGTGCGCTTCCGATGTTGCTGAAACTGATTACATATCCGAATTGGTAAAACTACTTGATGAACTCGAAAAAGAGGAAACAGTATCAGGCATCTCACGGTATATAGAATTCGAAGAGAATATCTACAGAAACAACGGATTGGTCACCTATTATGCCAATGATTACATGCTGGATATATTCACTGATACCACAGAGCGCGCACCTACATTCATGCTGCCGCCCTTCAGAAGATGTGACGACAAGAACTCCCAGCCTTCATGGGCATTTGTCAAAAATCCGACCCGAACGACTCCTGAGACGTGGGAATTCGTACTCGGAAGAAAGCCCCGTTGCCTGAAATGGGAAAAGGATGATTATCTAAAAATGGGCGCGGAAGAGAAGATAGTACTAAATCCCCCCGCCGTGTCTTGTGACGACATAAGCAAATTCCTTGTAGGTAACGAAGATGACCCTTCAAGGCTTTCATCCGGCTTGAATGCGGCTGTCATGGTACTGGGGGCATCTGAAATAAAAAACGCCGATTTCGACAAGATCGAGAGTGCGTTCCGTAAAATATCGGGCAAATATGAGAAACAGGCGGTCCTTGTAATAGGAGGGAAACATGAAGAAGGTAAATTTAACCTGCCCCTGAAGATTGGTAAGTCATCTCTTGAACTTATGGAACATTTGGCCGTAAAACTCGCTTTAAATACGATATCGACAGGCACAATGGTAAGGCTTGGAAAGGTAACCGGTAACTGGATGAGTTTTGTGGAGGTCACAAATAAAAAGCTTCTGGACAGAGGCACCAGGATAATTTCATCGCTCTGCGGCATCTCTTACGAGCAGGCATGTGAAAAACTGCATGAAACCCTGGATGAATTCCTAAGCTCCCCTCCGGCTGTAAAAACATCACCAGTTCAGCACACAATCCAAAAAATTAAAAACTCAGCCCCACAGAGGCAGTCAGGTGACTAAACAAGTAAGTTCCTAGACTTGCTCCTCCGTAAGCCGATAAAAGTTAAGATTGGAAAAAGGTATCTATTTTTCCGAAATGAATATCATTGATTTGTGTGAAATATTCTTTATAATATTTCCTTCGACTTCCGGTGTTGAGCCGTCGACGGAAAAGACGGTTTTGACTGACCAGTTTTCAGGCAATTCCAGATACAGCCGTTCGACCGGATTCCAGAAAAAGAGAACCGCGCAGCTTTTTCCATTCCAGACGGTTCCGAACGCCGTCTGCTGAACAAAGGGAATGCCAATCTTGTCTATTATAGGACATAGCGTACGATTTATTTTCCCGATTTCCTCAATCAGAATATTTTCATTAGGGACAGTTTCCATCCCACACGCATAAGGCGAGACATTCACATCGATAAATGCGTAATACATGGCAAGCCTGAAATAATCCATTGCCAGATGATCGGGCAAAACAGAGAGTATGTAAATTTTTTTGTGTAAATGGACATAGCAGTTAAATTAACGAGAAAGGAAAAAAGCTATGGCCATCAGCGAAAAGGTATTGGATGAGT
>MHBG01000017.1 GCA_001804785.1 Lentisphaerae bacterium GWF2_45_14 | reverse complement strand
CGCAGAAATTATTCCCGCGCGCACTGCAAAGAACTGAATTTATTATATACAGATTTTGCCCGCGCTCGCCAGCGTATTCTGCTGAATCCGCTCGCGGCGCGGGCCTGTTCCTGATAATGTTGAACGGCATTTATGCCGGTGGCCCCGTATTTATAAAAAACCGCCCCGGCGTCCGCTGCTGCGTCCGCCGCGGTGGTCTTTTCTGTGATTGATTTGTAGCCACCGGCGGGGAGCAGAAACTGCAAAGACCGTAATGAAAGGCCAGGCCGGTAGCGTCTTGCCTCGGGATGGCCGCCGCACCCGGCCTGGCCTGCCTTATTATGTTGCCCCCGCCCAATTATGATACGGCGTATTTACCCACCCAATTTATGCCAAAATTGGGGAATCAGACTTTTCTAAGGCGACAGGAGGCTGTCGCGTTGACCTGCTATACTTTATCTATCAACGTAAGGAACTATTGACTACTTTTTACCAATTTTATAAATTATGGGTATCATAACTAGCATAGTAAAACTATACGATAATGACCACACCCCATAAGTCAAAGATTGGTGAGAATATAAAGAAATATCGGAAGAAGAATAAAATGTCCCAGGACATTTTATCAAAGAAAGCAAATTTGGCCTTTCATACAGTGGCAAAGATTGAGACGGGAGCCACTCCTAATCCAACAATTCTTACAGTGAAAAAGATTGCGGATGCCTTAAATGTTTCTCTTGATGATTTGATGGACTAAAAATATGGATACCAGTAACATATTGAAACCCACTGCGGTTCAAAATCAGACACTAACAGGGAAAGCGTTGCGGCTATTGTCTGCCTGGCTGCTTGCCGAAGTGGTTTTAAATAGCGCTATCCTTAAGTTTATAGAGCGCCTTAACGAGAAAGGCATCTTAGGTATGGGCGCCAACTTCTCAGCCACTCAGCTCTTTTGGGGCGACGGTTTTTTACTGAACACTCTTCGATTATTCATCGTGGTATTCTTTGCAGGTGTGTTTGGGTTCCTTTACGGCTATCTTTCCAGAAAAGTAAGCGCAAGCGAAAAAGTCATAGTAAATGCAATTAACATGATAATGGCGGTATTCGGCACTGCTGTTTTGTTTTTATTAGCCGTCGCGATATTCCACCCGGAACAACTTACAGAACTGAATAGCACTTTTGGGATTGTGTTGCATATGACGTTCTCATCACCGTTTTATATAGTTTTCATCATCCTAAATATTCTGGGCAGTTTCGCTTTTGGGTTTTATTGTGTCAGGCTGGGAATGAGGACGATAAATCATCCCTATCATTTATGGGATAAGGAAAAGACCGGCACACTTCTTGAAATCAAATGGTATCACTACCTTTGGTTGTGGATACCACTTGGATTTTACTCACAAGTCGCGATTAATCTTGTCTATGCTACCGGGCATACTATAGTCACTTTCTTTCGCAATGTGCGTTGGTTCGAGTTTCTGGGTGCCTCTGTCGCCTCAGATGGCGTGAGGGAACAGAACAGCATAGATGCCGCCTGGGGCAAGCTTATTGGCATTTATATCGCTGCAATAATAATTTACTATCTCCTTGCATATTTGCGGGAAATCCTGGCGGGAGAGAAAAAAATGCATTGGGCTCTTAAAACACTTATTTCCCTTGGTGTCGGGATTGTGCTGCCTGCTCTGCTTACAATATATACTGTTTTGGGTGGATAAAATGGTTTCACAAAACTATTATCAATTTTTCGAGGTAAGCCAAGACGCGACTTCGGATGAAATCAAGAGCGCTTATAGGCGCTTAGCGCTTAAACACCATCCAGACAGGAACAAAAATAAAAAGTCATCCGAGCAGAAGATGAAAGAAATCAATTTCATCTACTCTATCCTTTCAGACAGCCGTCAACGTAAATCATACGACGATACCCTCGGGGCAAGAGATTATTTTGATGATCTCGCCCAACGCACCCAACCCAAGAAGACTTGGGTGGACATATATTGCGACGATTTGGAAATAACAGACAGTACCGGCCAGAAAAGCAGAATAAAAGTCGGAGAGAACATTTACTACGCTGTTGATGTTGACCACTCGATTTTTGGCTGGAAATACAAGCGCAAAGAATATTTTGACGTTTATGTTAAGAAGATCTTCAACCCTGAGAAAAAGAATCTTTTCGCAGATGCCCTAGGTTTTGATTTTAAAAAAGAGCCCCTATGTCAGGCGCATTTCGGGGAACAGGATCTGATAATTTACAGGGAGGACTTCCAGTCGTATTGGTTAACGGAAGAACACTATAATAAACTAGAACTCAAAAGCGGATTAGCTACCGCTTTTTTAGTTGTATTGGCCTTGGTGGGAGGAGTCTACTGGTTATTTGCGACACATCCCATTAGTGCCGAACAACGCGAGGACATTAAGCTCACCAAGCTATCAGCCGGGGCACAGATTACCCCGAAATATAAACAAATGTTGATAGAGAGATACGATGCCACTGACGGGGAAATAAATTATATTGTCACTGGCCAGTATCTTGGTTGTTTTAAAAAGATTAGAAAGACTAAGGAATTCACGGAGGTCCGCAGTGCTCCCGATAGTTATGCCTTGGTAAACGGCAGTATTCCAAAAGACACCGAAGTGCAAATACTGCTTTATTATGAAGGGCACAAAGCATATAAGATTAAGTCTGATGATCTGCGCGGCTGGGTTCCAGAAAGGGTGCTGGATAATCCGGATTGCACAGATGAAATTAAGTAACCGATGGCCTATATGAATCACAGCATTTCTCAAAAGAATCCCACAATTGCAGGCGTTTTATCGCTCCTCTTCGGCCCATTGGGTTATATATACATCGGCTTTAATTTTCTAGTAGCAGGCATAACAATCTTCGTCATAATAGGCATTGTTATTTCTATTCTGAATTTCCCTTACCCATCTTTTTTTAAGTACTTGCAACTTCTTGTGTATGCCTATTTTGGCCACAAATTTGCCCTTCTTAGCAACGTGTTAGCCGGTGACGAGGGACTATCCGTAAAGGAATACAAAAGCATGGGGTTCGCTTTTTACTTGATGACCCATGTTATGATGGCCCTAGTGCAATTCTACGCCATAGCAATTGGTTTGTATTTTGTCTACCACTCTTTCGCCCAAGGGAAAATATTCGTCGGGATTCTTCTTTTGTTTTTCGGAATCGGCTTTGTGCAATATTTCTTAAACTTTATCTTTGCCATGATTTCCTTGGGAATCATGAAAGCCTTCGGCATTGACAAGAAATACCTATGAAGCCAACAAATATATGGCAGGTATCACTGGCAGCTTCTGCGGCTTTACTTTTTGTAGCAGTCTTTGGCACCTGGCCTTATGGGTTTTATCAGCTTTTGAGATGGATTGTTTCTATTACAAGCGCATATACCGCCTATCAGTTATGGCTGCGGGGAAACCATATTTGGGCTTCGGTTTTTATTCTCTTAGGAATACTATTCAATTCCATTGCCCCTATCCACTTCAATAAAAACATGTGGCAATCAATAGATTTCATTGCTGGTCTTTTTCTGGTCGTTGGATATTTTAAAATCAGAAGGTTAACTGTTTGAGAAAACCTAAATCTTTCAGGCTATCCGGACGGTTTTAGAAAGGAGAGATGATGACATTTCAAAAGCCTACAGAAGAATTAATTAAAAAAGCCTTCCCAGAAATAACTGAGCTTTCATTTATCGCCTCGGGAGGATTTAAGGGTGTGTATAAAGCCAAGCTCAATGGAAACTTGCAGGCGTTAAAGTTAATCAATGTCCCTGAAGTCCCATTGGCAGACGCGGAATCAGTCCGTATGCGAGATGAATTGATAAGGCGCGTTGAGCGCGAGATCGAGATATTAAAAAAGTGCAAGTCTGAGTGCATCGTTAAGCTGGGAGTTCTGTCGCCTTGTGGCAAAGATATTGAGGGTAAAAAGTTTATTGCGTATTCCGAGGAGTTTTTGGAGGGCAAGAACTTATGGGATCTCTTGCGTGATGCCACCTCTCCGAAGCCCAGCGAAGAAGAATTAAAAACTCTGTTAAGAGCCTTGCTTGAAGCGATAAAAGAGTTCTGGCAGTATGGAATAATTCATCGGGATATTAAACCGTGCAATATCATAAAGACAGGGAATGCGGCGCGGCCTTTTGTGCTTTTGGATTTAGGAATAGCGTTTTCCAGGGTAGATACGCCATTAACACAGGGATGGACTCCGGCGACATATCGTTACTTCGCTCCCGAAATGGCAAATCCAAGCTTTCGGGATTCTTTGGATTACAGGGCGGATTTGTATACATCCGCGCTAACTGTATATGAGTATGCGGCTAAAGTCCACCCTTTAGCAAAAGACTTTGAGGACCCTATCGTAACAGTTAGCCGGGCAGTCCGGGTCCCGCCAGCGTCGCTTAAAAGCGTGCGGCAAGACCTTTCCGATGATTTTTGCGACCTGATCGATAAACTGCTGAACAAAATCCCGGCACTGAGGCCGGGAAATATTGCAATGCTTATGAAGCGGATAGGAGGCTGAGATGAAGATTTTTGCGCAACAGGGGTTTGCGGAATCCGATAAGGTTAAGCTTGGGTTTGATAAAAACTTTATCGATGGCGTAATTTATAGCCCGCGCCATACAAAGATTGATGTCCTGAAAGAAAGGCTTGGGGCATACTCTGCCGGATATCCTGGAAAGGAACTTCTCTTTGATCCCCAATTCTACGCTTCGCTGCACGCAGATGAGGCGGATTGGCGAATGGGGTATTTAGATGAAGACTATGAGGCGTACTTCAAATGTCATAACAAGAGCACTTTGGAGCGTGAGAGTAAAGTGCGGGAATGTCTCGCAAATGTGATTAAGTTTCAGCAGGGTCAGACGAAACTCACGGGAATAATAGGGCCCAATATTTTAATTTCCCGTTCTTTTGACTCTCGGGAAGCAGTGATTTCAAAGAATTTCATTCGTAACACCGCTGAGGTTGCGGCGGATCTTAAGGAAAAACGTCCGGTTTATGCCACCCTGGCAGTTTCCTATCAGGCGTTGGCTGACCGTACGGCCTTTGATGAATTTCTTAATGAGATTACGGCCTTGGAGACTCCCCCGGATGGTTTTTATCTTTTAATCTCCACAAATGGCGGGGATGCGGGCGAATTCTTTAGTTCAGTAACAATAGCTAACTGGATGGTTCTCAACTATTCCTTAAGCCTGAACGGATTCAAGGTGATTAATGGGTATTCCGATATATTATCCCCTTTACTGTTATCGGCAGGCGGAACCGCAGGAGCCACTGGCTGGTTTGCCAATCTGAGGAACTTCTCATTGGCATCTTTTGAGCCACCCAAAGGTGGCAGAAGACCGCTGCCTCGCTATTTAAGTAATGCCCTTTTAAATCGAATAACCGCTCCAGAACTTGACCAGTTGCGCAACACAGTGCCGCAGATATTGAACGGGCTGTCAACAGATGCACATTATCCTATAGCGGATGGTTCAATCCCCGGAGAAACTTCTCACGAAGTTTTGCAGACGTGGGAATCGCTTAAAAACCTCAACGGGAAACTCTCCGCATTGGGAATGCCCGACAGATTGCGTGCATTGCTCAAAATGATTGATAATGCAGCGACGGTTTACGCCAAGATAAGCAAGACCGTAACCCAGCTTCAATATGGATCGGAGCACTTGGCGGAAATGGCGGAGGGTATATACCTGTTTGCTAGGCGTTCAACTATTAATCTTGAAGATGTAAAGTAATTGCCGCACAGGCTTTTTCACGGGCGGAAAGCAGCCGCGCTCTTGATTTCTTCGGTGTGATAAGTTTGTGAATCGTTGAAGCTTCTTTATTGAAGATCCATAACCCAATCCCCATTGTTTTCAATGCTTTAAGAGTCTTATTATCAGTGGGGAAATACCCAGGCGGAACAACGGCAATAGCCCTATCGGCGAAATAGCTATATCGATAAGTCTGATTGATCGCTTTTTTCCAGTTATTGAGCTTCATCTCAAAAGCAGTTATTTCGGAAACTTTCGGGGACTGTTTTGAGCGGGAAACGTTGGCATAGATTAAATCGGCTATCCCAAATCCGGATATAGCTAATTCTTTCCCGCAAATGCCATGTTTCTTTTGGCGGGATAAGTAGATTTTGCGGAAAGCCTCTACGAACTCCTTCTCGGTTCCTCTGGAGGAAGTTTTAGTTGGCAGATTGTTTCTGGGGATATAAGTTGAAAACGAATCAATTTCAATATGGTTCATAAATCAACTCCTGCTCAAGTATATATATCTTCAAGAGTGAGGAGCAAGGAAAAAGAAGTTAAATAACAGCAAAGATTTATGCGCGCGGGAATAATTTCTGCGATGTACGGACGCCGAAGGCGGACGGGAGCGGCCAGCAGGCCGCGCATAGGAGGTGGCAATAAGATGCCGCCT
>MHBG01000016.1 GCA_001804785.1 Lentisphaerae bacterium GWF2_45_14 | reverse complement strand
CTCTTGTCCGGGCGCATGCATGGATGAAGGCATTCGAAGAGGGGCAGTTTGCCTCCGTTTCACAACTTGCCGAAACGCTGAATCTTGACCGGGCATATGTCGGCGGCATTCTCAGGATAATCAATCTTTCCCCTGAAATCCAGCAGGGAATCCTCGACGGGACAGAACCCGACGGACTCTCCATCAATAAGCTCAAATGCGCCATCCCAAGCGACTGGAACGTGCAGAAGGAAATCTTCAACATCAAATCTGCGTAAAGCCTATTGCCATGGGTACTTGAAAAGCGATTTAAGTCGTTTAGTTTGTAAGTGTTGAATGGCTGGAGCTCTTCTTTTATGCCCGCTTCGCTGCACGGCGGACATAGGGGGAGACTCCGGCCGACTTAAAGCATTTGATTTTCCGAATTGAAGCTCAACCATATTACTTCAGCGACGCACCTTTTTAAGGAAATCTACAAAATGAAAAACCCCCGGTGCTCAGGCCGGGGCATGAAAGCTTCTTAAACTTATTTCTTTTCTTCTTGAGCCGGGACTACAGGAATCACTGCTGGAGCAGTCTTCTTCTTCGCAATTTTCTTTTTAGGGGCAGTCTTTTTCACTGGAGCTTTCGGAGCCTTCGCGGCTTCAGCGACTTTTACCTTCTTGGATTTCAGGGCAGCAAGCATCTTCCTGACTTCGGATTTGCTCAGCTTTTTGAACGCGAGAAGCTTTTTCTTCGATTCGGACTGCGGCTTGCCTATCCCTTTTTCCCAGCGGTCGAGGGATTTGTTGTTGATATCGAGAAGCTGAGCCATCTTCAATACGCTGAGCCCGTGCTTTTTACGGAGCGTCGCAATCGAACGCGGCTGGATTTTAACGCCTTTTACTTCTTCGACTGAAGGCATTTCCTTTGCCTGTTTTTCGCATCCGACGGCCTTCTGAAGAACCTCAACTGCCTTTTCAAGAGACTTGACGCGTGTCTTAAGTTCGGAGTTTTCCTTTCTGACATCAACAGCAGTTTTCTTCAATGATTTCTGCGACTTCGTGACTTCCTTGCGGGCAAGTCTTGAAATTTCATCCTGCAGCAATCCTACAAATTTAGGCATATTTATCTCCTGTTTTTTATGGTTGGCATGGTAAAATATAGTCTATTTCTTAGTAAATCCAAACTGAAATTAATGCTTGGTTTCGTAGTCTTTTCGTCCGTTGGGCAGACGTGAGACCTCTACAAAGCCGGCATCTGCAAAAATAGACAAACCTCTGTAGACTGTCGATCTGTCATGGATTGCTTTCTTTTTGAAGGCCGCCTTGTAAAAATCTTCTGCTGAATAAGTCCCCTTCATCGACAGGATGACTTTCAGCATTTCCTCGCGTTCCAAAGTAAATCCTTTGCCATTTTCCTTCAGATAGCTCCGTAATTTTTCAAAAGGGGGTAACTTTTTCATTTTAATCCAATCAGGATATTCAAAAAACCTATGTTGACAATGCTATTTTTTACTGCGGAGCTGCTTTATCTTCAGCTTGGCAAGCCTTTCTTTGAGTTCCTTGCCGGCTCGGAACTTGACTTGAGTCCGCGCTGCGATTACAATGTCTTTTTCTGGGTCTTTCGGGTTGCGCCCGACACGGGCTTTTCTGACGACAACTTCAAAGACTCCGAAGTTACGAAGCTCGATGGATTTTCCAGTAGCGACTTCATTTGCAAGGCAGTCCAATGTCTTTTGAACAATATCTGCGACGCAGGCCTGGGTCATCCCGATCTCATTCGCGATCTTCACCACAAAATCATGTTTTCTCGTCGACATAATACCTTCCTTTCAAGAATTGCACTAAAGTGCTAATTTACCATAAATAGCTTGTCAATCAAGGAATAATGATGATTTCTTTGTTGCCGGGACAGGAAAATTCTGCTCCGGACTTGTATTCGAGAACCCATCTTGCTATTTTTCATCAGTTCATTGGAAAAAATAAAAATCTAACCGGAGGCAATCCATGAAGCACTCGTTCTATGATGTAAAAGCAAAGAAGAAAGTTAACGCCGAAGTCACGGAAAAGGTTACTTACGGCAAAAAAGAAAAAATGAGATATGCGTTCAAGGCAAAGACTGCCGATGGTCGCAACCTTACGGCATTCGTCAGCAAGGACGTTTATAGCAGCGCCAAAATTTAAACTGTCTTTTCATTGGCTCCCGTTTCGGCGGGAGCCTTATTTACGTTCTCTCATGAAGTCCGAAAATGCTCCGGACATAGGATAGGATTTAAATTCTCTGTTGGGATTTTGAGGGGGAAAATGAAGTCATTGAGTCGAGGTAGGGGCGAAATATGCTACTCCGTCCTCGTTATGATTCGAACTTTAAAGAGGTCTGAAATAGAGAAAAATTACCGCAAGTTATTTATGACAAATGCTTTAAATGATTTTTAAGCCACTTGGAGTCTCGACCTCATCGGACGGAGAAACAGAGAGCCACGGAGTGACTTTTAGTGCAAATATGGCTCTGAACAGGGTTTCCCTGTAAAATACCAGCTTCGCTAAGTCTTTGGTACGAGCGAGTTATGGAAGGCCTCAAAAAGAGGTCTTGTTCTAGGGATAGAAAAAGTCTGGTGGAGCATAAGGGAGTTGAACCCTTGACCTCGACACTGCCAGTGTCGCGCTCTAGCCAACTGAGCTAATGCCCCATTTCTGGTTGACAGGCCCATAAAATATGCCAAAAAGACAGAGAGTCAAGCGTATCCGTAAAAATACTCACAACAATCCCCGCTTTATTTACAGACGCATCGGCGTTATTTGCTTGCCAGAAGCATGCCGTCGTGTTCTGCATGAAGAGTGGAGGCTCGAAGCCTTTGCGACCGTTCGTCGTAAAAAAAATGTGTTTTAAAACTAAAAACTTGAAAAAGGATGGAGGCGGGTTAATTTACCTAACTATACTATTCAGATATGAATTGTTTTAATTAATCCTAATATGGAAAGGAATGAGGCTATGTGGACACGATTATTTGTACTCATCTTTGCGGCAGTGTTCAGCTTGCAGTCAGCTGGAGCAGTCGAGAACGATAATCAACTGAAAGGGCGAATTTCAATATCAGGTGCATGGGCACTCTATCCGATGGCAATCAAATGGGCGGAGGAGTTTCGCAAGATTCATCCTGATGTCAATATAGACATAGCCGCAGGCGGCGCAGGAAAAGGGATGGCGGACGCGCTAAGCAAGACTGTTGACCTCGGCATGGTTTCCCGCAGCATTTATCCGATTGAAACGGAAAAAGGAGCATGGCCTGTTCCTGTAGTGAAGGATGCCGTGGCTCCCGTATTCAATCCAAGTAACCCATTTTTTGATCAAATATGCAAAAGGGGGCTTTCCCGCGAAAAGTTCATAAAGTGCTTTCTGTCAGGGAAAGAGCTTTTATGGAAAGATATTCTCGGGGGCAATTCTGATGCGGAGATCCATGTATACAGCCGTTCTGACGCTTGCGGGGCGGCGGAAACATGGGCTGCATATCTCGGGGGGAAGCAGGAAGATATTGAAGCTGTCGGAATTTACGGTGATCCAGGGCTTTCCGAGGCCGTAAGAAAAGATTCGCTCGGAATGGGTTTCAACAACATCAATTACCTTTACGACGCCAAGACACTCAAGCCGATTGCCGGAGTCTGGCCTTTGCCAATAGACATTAACAACAATGGCAAAATCGATCCGGAAGAAAATTTCTATGCCGACCGCAACAGTATTATAACGGCGATAAAGGACGGCCGCTATCCATCTCCGCCGGCACGTGAACTTTACTTTGTAAGCGGAGGCAAGCCGACCAGGCCTGAAGTGATTGAATTTCTTAAGTGGGTTATGACCGAAGGACAGCAATTCGCGCCTGATGCCGGCTACATTCCAGTTTCTCAGGAAAAGCTTGATGAATCATTGAAAAACCTTCAGGGTAAATAGTAATGGCGAGTCTTCGCAAGATAAAGGAACGGCTCACCTGCTCTGCAATGATGATGTTGACTATTGCGTCAGGGCTTCTGCTCTTCGTAATAAGTTTGGGGCTTCTGTTGCGTTCGAGAGAAATACTTGAGATGAAGCCAATAATGGAATTGTTAACGTCCTCGGTATGGAAGCCGGGCCGCGGGGAATTCGGGTTCTGGCCTTTTATCGCAGGGTCGTTATGGGTTACGCTTCTTTCCGCGCTGCTTGCGGTTCCGGTTTCTCTTCTCTGCGCGGTTTATCTTTCGGAATACGCGTCGCGTACGGTCAGGGCGATAGCTGGTCCTGTGCTTGACATGCTTTCGGGGATACCTTCGGTGGTTTTCGGTATATGGGGAGTGCTTGCGCTGGTGCCGTTAGTTAAAGATTATATTGCGCCGATGACGGGGCGTTTTTCGAGCGGTTACACGGTACTCACGGCAGGTATTGTTCTTGCTGTGATGATTGTGCCGCTGATAGTTCACGTGGCGCTTTCGGTACTTCGTTCGGTTGGGAATGATTTGAGAGACGCCTCGCTTTCAGTCGGGGCCACTCGCTGGCAGACGGTGAAGCTTGTGGTATTGAGGAAGGCGGTTCCGGGGCTTGCGGCCGCGGTGGTTCTGGGGATTTCTCGGGCGTTTGGCGAAACGATGGCGGTTATAATGGTGGCAGGCAATGTGGCGAAAGCTCCGAAGGGACTTCTTTCCCCGGCCTATCCCCTGCCTGCCTTGATAGCAAACAATTATGGAGAAATGCTATCCATTCCGCTTTACGATTCGGCGTTGATGTTCGCGGCCTTTCTGCTTCTGGCGGTGGTGATAATCTTCAATATTGCGGCAAGGCTCATCCTTAAAAAAATGGAAAATATCAGGTAAAAAATGAATTGGCGAAAGATAGAAGAAGAATTTTTTCTTGTGATGATGCGGCTTGCATCGCTTCTTATATTGGCGGCGTTTCTTGCGATAATGGGCACGGTTATTTACTACGGGCTTCCGGCATTGAGCTGGGAGATGATCTTCAGTGCGCCCAAGGGGGGCTTCTACCTGGGAAAAGAAGGAGGAGTGGCGAATGCCATAGTCGGAACTTTTTATCTTGCGTGCGGGGCGACAATAGTCTCACTTATCATCGGGCTTCCGGTCACGCTGGTCTTAAATGTGTTTCTCAAACGAGGCTCAAAACTGGCAGAGTTCATACGTTTTTCATTTGATGTTCTCTGGGGTGTTCCTTCGATAGTTTATGGGGCGTTTGGTTTTACGCTGATGCTTTATATGGGAATGAGGGCCTCGCTGCTGTGGGGGATAATTACGGTTGCACTCGTTGTGCTTCCCGCGATGTGCAGGGCGATAGATGAAGTTATGCGGATGATTCCCGGCGAACTGCAGGATGCTTCTCTCTCGGTCGGGGCAAATAAATGCGAGACCGCGTTCAAAGTATTTGCAAGGCAGGCTCTTCCCGGAATTGTAACGGCGACATTGATTTCATTTGGAAGGGCTGCCGGTGACGCGGCGGCTGTTCTTTTCACGACAGGCTTTACGGATGCTGTTCCAACATCACTTGCAGAACCGGCCGCTACACTGCCGCTGGCAATATTTTTCCAGCTGGGAACGCCGTTTCCCGAGGTTCAACAAAGGGCATACGCATCCGCCTTGATTCTGACAGCACTGATATTACTTGTGAGCATAGCTGCGCGTCTGACTGGAAGCCGCCTGTCTAAATACGTTATAAAATAAGTGGGAGAGACCTATGGACAATAGTCTTGAGATATCCGAAACACCGCACCTGAGAGTGCGCGGACTTAATGTTTATTACAACGGGCATCATGCTCTAAAAAATATAAGCCTCGACATTCCGGATAAAAAAATAACTGCAATCATAGGGCCTTCGGGCTGCGGCAAATCAACACTGCTCAGAACCTTCAATCGATTGATAGACACCATTGAAGGCGTTAAGGTAAAAGGGGAAGTGATGATAGACGGGGTCAACATTTACGACCCGAAAGTCGAAGTCACCGCAATCCGCAGAAAGATGGGACTGCTTTCCCAGCGTCCCTGTCCGTTACCGATGTCCATCTTTGACAATGTCGCCTATGGGCCGCGGATTCACGGCGAGAGAGGCCGTCAAAACCTGAGGAACATTGTGGAGAGCAATCTGCGCCATGTGGGTTTGTGGGAAGAAGTGCAGGACCGTCTTCACAAACCGGCATCCGAACTTTCGATAGGTCAGCAGCAGAGACTCTGCCTGGCGCGGGGACTCGCCGTCGAGCCGGAGATAATTCTCGGGGACGAATCGACATCGGCGCTCGACCCCGTATCAAGTAAAAAAGTTGAGGAACGCTTTCTCGAACTTAAAAACGAATACACCATCATCCTCGTGACGCATATCCTGCGTCAGGCGAAACGGCTTGCCGACTATGTGGTCTTCCTCTACATGGGTGAACTTATCGAACACGGCCCGGCCGCCGAACTCTTCGCCAATCCAAAGGAAAGCCTCACCCGCGAATACCTCACAGGGATAATCAGCTAGCAGGTCAGCGACCTGCAATAAACCTGTGTTTTTCCACTCATTTCATTCGCTGAAAACACCAGCCAAAGGCTGGACATTACCGTTTAATTTGTTTTGAAGAAGGTTTTTATCCAGGAGTCTTCTATTTTTTTTACGCAGTTGGGTGGAAGCGGCACGTAGTTGAGTTTTTCGTCTGACTCCTGTTCGAAGCATGATTTAAAAAAGAGAAGTATTTCGGCGGTCGTGGCAGGATTTGACTGTTTCTTTTTCATGATGATATATGTAGCGCCGATAAGAGGCCAGGCATCCGGTTTCGGCGAATTGAAAAGGTCTGAATACGAGGAAATATTTTTCCAGTCCAGTGAAGAGGCGGCGCTTTTAAACGCGGCAAGCGATGGCGCGACAAAGTTTCCCGATTGGTTTTTGAACATCACGCACTTTAGCCCGGCTCCGAGCGCATAATTGTATTCGACATAACCGATGGAGCCCGAGATTTTCTTTATGTAGTTTGCTACTCCCGAGTTGTTGCTGGCGGCAATTCCTCCGGGCCAGTTAAGAATTTTGCCGCTACCCATTCTTTCCCGCCATTCCCTCGAGACCGATGACAGATATTTTGAAAAAACCCAAGTGGTTCCGGAGCCTTCGGCCCTGTGAACAACCGTTATTTTTCTATTTGGAAGAGGAACGTCGGGATTCAGCGAAACTATTTCGGGATGGTTCCATTCCTTTATTTCGCCCATGAATACCCGGGAAAGCAGTTCCGGACTGAGTTTTAAGGGAATTGCTCCTGATTCGCTGAGATTGACAGCGGCGACGACTCCGCCTATAAGCATGGGGAATTGTACAAGGTCCTCTTTTTCAAGGAAAGCGGAGTTAAGCGGAGTATCAGATGCTGCAAAATCCACAGTCCCGGAAGCAAGCTGTGAAAGCCCGGCTTCCGAGCCAATTGAGTGGTATTCTATTTCCGTACCCGATGCCTTGCTGTAATTGTAAGTCCATATCCGGTATATCAGTGCGGGAAATGAAGCGCCCGCGCCGTTTATCCTTTCGAGGTCGGAAGCACAAAGATTCAGCACCGCGAAGACGAATATATAAACTATTAAAATAGCCGTTTTTCCAAACATTTCCATTTTCCTTGTCAAATATCGGTAAAAATTTTGAATACGCCTTTAAAAGAGAATCTGAAAAGCTAAATTCCAAGTTGTCTTACATTTTTTTAACAGAAATAAAACGGAGCTTTCCGGGACATCATGAAAATTAAAATACATTACCTTTTTGCGCTTTTGTCATTACTCATTCTCAGCGCCGGGTGCGGTCAGTCGGAGGAGACTAAGGCGGTCGACCGCATAACAGTGGTAAAAGGAGATAACCAATGCGGAATGCCGGGAGAACTCTGCAAGGATGAACTTGTTATAGAACTCTTAAGCCCCGTGATAAAAGGATTTTTAGGTGGTAAAGGCGAAAGATATCCGGTAAAAGGAGTAAAGGTACTTTTTGTTCCACTTGATGGTTCGGATTCACAGGCAGTTCCGGGCGAGGCCGTAAGTGATGAGGGAGGCGGAGTAAGGGTAAAACTGAAGGCTGGGAAAAATATCGGCGATCAGTATCTCAAAATTATTCCCGTCGGATTTGAGAAAGTAACAAAAACCATAAGAATTATCAGTGGCGTTTCAATAACAGGCGCAAAACAGGAATCTTCCGTGGATTCTCCATTAACCAACCCCTTGGAAATGACCATATATAATATGCAGGGCAATCCCGTAAAGGGCGCCCGCGTATATTTCCATATAGCAAACTCGCCTGAAATAGGAAAATCATCCGCTGCATGCACTCCGTCTTCCGTCCTTACGGATGATTCAGGACGCGCCAAAACAGAGGTGATGATAGGCGCAAAGACAGGAATATATACCGTAACCGCCGAAGTAATAGATAAAAAAAGCGGGATATTTGTAAGAGGTATCGAGATTCAGGAAATGGGAATCAATGTGACCGGCCTTATAATAACCGTGATGGGCGGTCTTGCGTTCTTTATCTATGGAATGAAGCTCATGAGCGACGGTCTCCAGCTTGTGGCCGGTGATAAAATGAAAACAATTCTTCACCTCTTTACCAGCAACCGGATAATCGCCGTAGCCGCAGGAGCTACCGTAACCGCAGTGATTCAATCGTCCAGCGCCTGTACGGTCATGGTAGTCGGCTTCGTTAACGCCGGGCTTCTTAACCTGACTCAGGCAATCGGGATCATCTTCGGCGCAAACATCGGGACTACAATGACCGCCCAGATGATATCCTTCAACATAGGTTGGATCGCTCTGCCCGCCATCATCAGCGGACTCCTGATATTGCTCCTCTCCAAAAAAACCTTTTCACAGGGATGGGCTCAGACGATACTCGGACTCGGAATGCTCTTTTTCGGAATGGGAATGATGGGAGACGAACTTAAATTAATAGGCAAATTCCCATCGTTTGTGGCCTTCTTCAAGACATTCGACTGCACTCCGGTAAATGGAACAATGCCCATTGGCGCGGTACTGGGCGCAATCGGGATAGGCACCCTCGCTACAATCCTTATCCAAAGCAGCTCAGCCACAATAGGAATAGTCCTTGCCCTCGCAAGCGGCGGACTCATCAACTTCTGGACGGCTTTCCCGCTCGTACTCGGCGACAATATAGGAACAACCATAACCGCAGTCCTTGCGGCGCTCCCGACAAACAAAAGGGCCAGGCAGGCGGCAATCGCACACGTGCTTTTTAACGTGATAGGTACGGCAATAATGGTTATATTATTTTATGTGCCATCCCCCGGCTCCGGATATCCCCTCTTTCTAAATTTAATAAACGCAACTACGCCAGGAAATGTTTTTGCCGAAGTACCGCAAAACCTGGTGAGGCATATCGCGATGTCCCATACCATATTTAACGTAAGCAATGTTATCGTAATGCTTCCATTCGTGGGGATTATAGCGCGTATATGCAACTTCCTGGTGAAAATAGAAAAAGACGAACCCGTTAAGTCATTTTTCCTCGAGCCCCGTCTTCTTGATACTCCATCCGCGGCCATTGAACAAGTTATAGTATCGTTGCGCGACATGCTTAAGGAAGCCTGGTCCATGGTTGAAAAAGCAACAACGAAAAGCTTTATGGAGGAAAAAACGGATATCGCGCTGACCTCCCATCTCGCACGTCGTGAGCAGAAGGTCGACAAACTCCAGAAGAACATCACCGATTATCTCGTAAACCTGACCTGCAGGAAACTCACCGAGCACCAGGCCGCCATTATTCCACTCCTGATGCATTGTACCAATGACGCGGAAAGAATTGCCGATCACGCCGAAAATATCCTCAATCTGGCGAAGCGCATCGAAGTCTCGCGCAGCTCCCTTTCCGGAAACGCAATGGACGAACTTGGTAATACCTGGAAAATCCTTTCCGACCAGGCAGGGAACGTTGTCGAATGCCTTAATAATACTGACAACGCCAATGTCAAGATAGCACTCAATGACGAGATTGAAATCAATAATCTCGTGGCTGAACTTGAAGCAGGAAATATCAAACGGCTCCAGCAGGGGCAATGCGAACCTGAGGCAGGAATAATATTTATAGAAATGCTGAGCGAACTTGAAAAAATCGGCGATCACCTTTCAAATATCGCAGAAAGGGCTCCCGAAATTCAAGCGCATCACGTGAAACTTACTCACCAAAAGCGTTCATCATAAATATGCCTTCTTATTCAAAAAATGAATATTGAAAAAAACACTTTGCCTGTTATCTTACAGGCATTCTGATACCCCGTGGTGTAATGGTAGCACAAGAGGTTTTGGTCCTCTTTGTCTAGGTTCGAGTCCTGGCGGGGTAGCCATCCATAAAACATCGTACATTCGCTTTATCTTCTCAACGGCTTTGGATGACTACATCCGCCATGCACATATTTGGGATTGGCGCATCAATATATTTACCTCAAAGAGAAATCATTAAAACGGTTATCGCGCAAGTCATGCCAATGACGTCCCATAGATTAATCTTGTTTACCTCGATTTGTCCCACTCATATTAATGAAGATGAACTGCCCCGAATATCACGGCTTTGGCGAGTGTATCCCAAAACGGTCAATAGAAAATCCGTAAAACTTTTGTTTGTTTTAATAATAATAATTAATATATTAATCAAACGATTCAATAATTCAAATGGAGTTGCAGCAATGCCTGACGATAAAGAGATCTTTGTAGACGGAATAGGACAAATACACTTCCTCAACGGAATGGTAAGGTATGATCTTATCAGCCTTCAGCCTAATCAGGAAAACCAGAAACAGCCGATTCCTGAAATGAAAGCCAGAATAATCATGCCGCCTGAAGGCTTCTTAAGAACTTTCGACACAATGCAGAAACTCATTGACCAATTGTCAGAAGCCGGGATAATAAAGAAAAAAGATACTATCGCCAAGCCTGGGATATAAGTCACACCTATGTTATATTGGGCCGACTTTTATAATGCGGGCTATTGCACCCCCGTGCAGGAAGACGGGGCATTGACGATAGTGGAAATGGAATCAGGTGGTTAGGTCTTCAAGTTGAGACGCGACCAATTTTTTCTAAACAGAAAGTCTGTCGAAAGTCTTCTTATTCGATTTGCAATAGTTCACGACGGGTGTTATTTAAAATTCAGAATAAGGCGTAGGGGGTTGCTATGGGAAAAGGACGGGACGGTCGCAAAGGCGTTATCGTGAAAATCCTGATGATAGAGGATAATGTCTCATTTGCCTTTCTGGCAGGCAAATATCTTAGTCTGAGTTCCAGTTTTAAGGCTGAATTTGTCACGCACCAATCCCTCGGCGAAGGACTTAAATACCTTGAAGGCAATAATGTCGATGTTATTTTGTTGGATCTTCACCTTCCGGACAGCAAGGGACTGGATACGGTTAATCGCGTAATATCTGAATATCCACATATACCTGTGATTGTTCTTACCAGCTTCGACGATGAGGATACCGCAAGCGAAGCCATCAAAAAAGGCGCTCAGGAATATCTGATAAAGACTGAGCTTGCTTCGGAGGCCCTTTCGAAAACCATATCATATGCAATTGAGCGGCAGAGTCTTATGAATCAGGTTAAGCACGCGAATGCGCTTGTGAAGGAGAATGAGGCCCGATTTCATAAGATGATGGATGAAAACAGCGACGCAGTGATTGTAGTCGGCCCGGACAAAATTATCAGATATGTCAATCCGGCGGCTGAAAAGATTTTTCGCAAAAGTTCCACCGAGATGACAGGGACGGAATCTTCCTATCCTCTGACAGGGCGCAGCAATGTTAAGCTGGTTGATTCGGATGGAGTCCGTTTTATAGAAATAACTTGCGGCCCGATTTCGTGGGAGTCCGACCCAGCATTCATCTGTGCTGTAAGAGATATATCCGAAAGTATAAAAATCCGCGAGCATGAGGAAGCCTTGAAAAATATTATAGCCATGAGTCCGGTTATCACGTTCTTGTGGCGGGCGGAGGCTGGCTGGCCGGTCGAGCTTGTTTCAGCGAATATTTCACTTTTCGGCTATTCTCAGGAAGATTTCTATAGCGGCAGGATTAAATTTGCGGACATTCTCCATCCCGACGACCTTCAGAGAGTAGGCGATGAAGTTAATTTTTATGTTGAGAACTCTATCGACCATTACGAGCAGGAATATAGATTAAGAAATGCAGACGGCGTATACAAATGGGTTTCCGATAAGTCTATTATAAAAAGAGATGCAAAAGGCGGGATAACTCATTTCCAGGGAGTCGTAATAGACGTGAACGGCAGGAAGCTTGCCGAGGAAGCTCTCGTAAGTGCGGAAAAGGAAAAGGCAACAATCCTGGGCAGCATATCCGAAGTAGTAATATTCACTGATGAGGATAAAAATATAAAATGGGCCAACAAGGCCGCAAGTGACGCCTTCGGCATGACTTCGGATGAATTGAAGCATATTTGTTGCTACGATCTCTGGAAAGGAAATCCTGATGACTGCGTTCTTTGTAAGCCGGAGAGAAAATCCCCGTCAGCGTCTGCGAGGAGCCTTGAAATGAATTCTTCCGACGGGCGGATATGGAAGATAAACCACTATCCGGTATTCCAGCGGGACAAGCTTGACGGATACGTCATTGTCGCTCAGGATATAAGCTCCGAAAAAGAAGCCGAAAGCATTCTGAAGGATCGCTTGAATTTTCTACAGACCCTTCTTGATACGATTCCCAATCCCGTATTCTGCAAGGATGAGAATTGTGTTTACAATCTTTGTAACAAGGCCTACGAGGAATTTATCGGCTTTCCAAAGTCGAAGATAATTGGTTCTACAGTCTATGATATAGTCAAAGATTTCGGCTGTGCCGATTCCTATCATAAGGCTGACATAGATCTTCTTGCGAAGAGAGGTACGCGCGTCTATGAATCAACCCTTGCCCATTCCGACGGGACTGTGCGTAATGTGATATTTTACAAAGCAGTATACACCAAGACCGATGGTCAGCTCTGGGGTACGATTGGAATAATGATAGATATCACCGAAAGAAAGAAACGAGAAGATGAGCTGAAGATGATTTATACCGCAGTGGAAGAGGCTATGGAAGCTATAATAATAACCGATTCGGAAGGAAAGGCTCAGTACATGAACAGGGCCTTTACGGAAATACTCGGATATGACCTCGACTACATGAAGGAAAACAAGATAACCAGCATATATGACGGGGATGTCGATTATTCTTCGTACAATATAGACAGGGAATCTTCTTCTTCACGTGGCTGCCAGGGACGCGCGAAACTCAGACGGCGCGACGGCGTGATTGTTCCGGCTCTCGTGAGATCAACCCCGATTCCGTCCGTCCAAAACGGCTTCGGCGGAATGCTCTTTATCATGACCGATCTGACTGAACACGAGGCGGAGGAGGAGCGTCAGCGCAAACTTGAATTCCAGCTTGTTCAGGCGCAGAAGCTCGAATCGATAGGCCAGCTTGCCGCCGGGATAGCACATGAGATAAATACCCCCACTCAGTTTGTCGGGGACAATACGAATTTCCTTAAGGATTCTTTTGCCAGCGTTGTCAGGATAATCGATTCTTATTCAGTATTACTTGATAAGAGCAAGGCTGCCGGTCATGATTCTGACGCCATCGGCGAGATTGAAAAACTTCTCGAATCGGAGGACTGGAATTATCTCAAGGACGAGATACCGCAGGCGATAGATCAGACACTCGACGGCGTAAAGCGCGTGAGCGATATAGTCCTTGCAATGAAGGAGTTTTCACATCCCAAGACGGATGAGAAAAAGAACCTCGATATCAATCGCAGCGTCCAGAATGCGACGATTGTAACAAGGAACGAATGGAAGTATTTCGCCGATCTCAATCTGGAACTCTGCGGCGAAAGCTGCTGCGTAAAATGTTATCCGGGCGAGCTTAATCAGGTGCTGCTCAACTTGGTCGTAAATGCCGCGCATACTGTTGACGAGGCTAATAAAAAACTCAAACGAGCAAAAGGTTCTATCTCTATAAAAACCTTGAAACACGACGATTGCGTGGAAATTATAATCGCCGATACCGGAATGGGAATCCCCGAAGAGATAAGGCCCAAGGTCTATGACATGTTTTTCACTACGAAAGGCGTGGGGCGTGGTACTGGACAGGGGCTTGCCATCGCCTATGACGTTATCGTACACAAGCATAAAGGGGAACTCTATTTTGAGACGGAACTCGACAAGGGGACTGCGTTTCACATAAAGCTCCCGACGGGAGACGTATAATGCCGAATCCTATGAAAATCATTTTTGTCGACGACGAACCAAATATTCTGCGGGGAATAAGAAGGATGCTTCATTCAATGGAAGGCGAGTGGGATATCGAGTTTGTAACCTGTGGTCAGAAGGCTCTTGAACGGATGGCGGAGAAGGAGTTCGACGTGCTCGTCACCGATATGAGGATGCCCGATATGGATGGTTCTCAGTTGCTTGAGGAGGTCATGAAAAAATATCCCTCGACTATTCGTCTGGTGCTTTCCGGCCAGTCGCGCGAGGAAGTTATCTTCAGGACAGTCGGCCCCGCGCATCAGTTCCTTTCCAAACCCTGCGACTCGAATGTCCTGAAAAATACGATAAATTCTTCGCTGGGACTTCGGCGGATGCTCAAGAGTGCAAGGGTACTGAAGATTGTTTCGAGGATTGACAAGCTGCCCAGCCTTCCGAATATTTATATTGAGGTTACCGAGGAACTGAGAAAAGAGGAATGCTCCATGCGCAAAGTCGCGGATATCGTTCACCATGACATCTCCATGAGCGCTCAGATATTGAAGCTGGTTAATTCCTCGTTTTTCGGCCTTCCTAATCATATAACGGATATCGCCCAGGCCGTGAGCTTTCTTGGAATAGACGTGCTTCGCCCGCTGGTTCTTTCAATCGGCACTTTTTCGCAGTTCGATCTGAAAAAGTTCAGTGCCCGTTCGATGGAGGAAGTGATTCACTCAAGCATGATGACCGCTTCTTTCTGCCGCGAAATAGCCCGGAACGAAGGATTTACAAAGGAAGATGAAGAGAATATGTACGTGGCGGGCCTTCTCCACGAAATCGGCGAAATTGTCATTATCTCGGAGCTGCCCGATGATTATCGTGAAATATGCAGAGCTATAAAGGAGAAGAATATTTCGTATCTTGAAGCCGAGGAATCCATACTCGGCGTTAACCACGGAGAGGTAGGAGCTTATCTGCTCGGCATATGGGGACTCAAGGACTGCATTACCGAGGCTATCGCCTACTTCATGTGCCCTTCCAGATGCGTGAACAGCGAAAGCCCTCTTCTGCCCATACTGCATCTTTCCTGGGCGGCTGAAACATTTTTCAGCAAAGACGGAAACAGTGAGGACGAAATGAAGCTTCTTGACCTTGATTATATGGAAAAATGTGGAAAGGCGAGCAAAATAGACGTCTGGCGCGATATTTGCCGTAACAAATTTGAAAGGGCCCTCCAATGACTCTTAAAGACGTGAAGATACTTTTCGTTGACGACGATCCAAACATTCTGTCAGGATTCGAACGCATTTTCAGAAAGCATTTTACAATATGCACTGCGCCAGATGCGGAGAGTGCCTACAAGATTTTAACTGGCGGCGAGGGCCCGTTTGCAATAGTCGTTTCCGATATGCGCATGCCAGGCGTGGACGGCGTTCAGTTTCTCGCCAAGGTAAGAGAAATGAGTCCCGATACCATAAGAATGATGCTGACCGGCCTCTCTGATATCGAAATAGCAATAAACGCCATCAATGAGGGTAGTATTTTCCGCTTCCTTACTAAACCGTGTCCGCCCGACACTATGATGAAGGCCCTTCTTACGGGACTCCAACAGTACAATCTTGTGACGGCGGAGAAAGTCCTCCTGGAAAATACCCTGAAAGCCTCCATTCAGGTACTTACCGACATTCTCGCCATGACCAATCCCTTTGCATTCAGCCGCGCAAAAAGACTCAGATATTTTATCACCGCAATTGGTAAAAAACTCGAAATAGATGATCTCTGGCAGTATGAAGTTGCCGCGATGCTTTCACAGATAGGCTGTGTAACCGTCCCCATGGAAATCGTGGAGAAGAATTTTGAGGGCGTCGAGCTTGATCCCACCGAAATGCATATGCTGAAGGAAGTTCCGGGTACAGGCCGGAAACTCCTTGAAAAGATACCGCGCCTCGAGGTGGTTTCAACAATAATAGAAAAACAGGAAAGTGAACCCGACTTTTCAAAAATAAAATATCCTTTGAAAAACACCGATCCGGTTGTGCTCGGAATAATGCTGCTCAAAGCGGCGACTGACTTCGATACCTTTCTTTGTCGCAAAGCCTCCAAAAACAAGGCCATTGAAATGATGCAGATTTCCGGTGTGAAATATGAACCGCAGATTATTGCGCTTCTGGGTGAAATAGAAATACCCGAACTCGAAAATGCGTCTACCCGCCTTCTCAAAATAGAAAACCTCTTAGAAGGAATGGTGCTTGCCGAAGATATAAAGACCGAGAAAGGATTTCTCGTCGTATCCAAGGGGTATGAGGCTACGGATATACTTATCCGCAGACTCAGCAACTACTGCAAGCAGAAAATAATCAAAGACTCCATAAGGGTATATCTTCCAGAGATTAAGAAACTGTAACAAAATAAAGTATTGAATTATTGCGTTCGAAGTGATATATACATCCAGCCTCAACAAGTAGACATCGGATGATACATGAACGCCGGAAGGTGCCACCAAATATTCTGGATAAAGTACTGATTTACAGGGATGGCTGGAGAGATTTTTCACCCAGATATCTGCGAATGGGTTTTTGATGCATAAAGCTCCAGCGCTTCAAGTAATCGCACACAGCCTGTAAACTCATTTTCACGTGCAGCGTCTGCCATATTATAGACTCGCAAATGCCAGTTTTATAGATAGACCGCTTTGTTGTTATAGATGGATTCATACGCCGCATTCATCACTTTTACAGCTCTAAGACCGTCCTCCGCGCTTGATTCGACATCACGCATGCCCCTTACTGCTTTGGCAAAGCAATCCAAAGCCCCGTTGCACCCGCCAATAGCAGTTTTCCCCATTCCGTCAACAATCAAGCGGTTGGGGGATATATGATTTTTCCCCACAACATAAAGAGGTTTATCAAAATAATCGGTGGCCATATATCCCTTTGATCCGGTCACTTTGAGATTTACCTCCAAAGATTTTGGCCATATGAGAACTCTTTTTGCGACGTTTTCCTCCAAGTTGGAATACGAAGGGTTTATAAAGAATTTTACATCGCCTTCCAGCTCCCCCGTAATTGCAACGTGGTCTTCGACCTTCAAATGGGCACGCTGATTCCGGCTCGAAACGGCAAAAACTTTTTTAAACTCCAGTCCAGTAACCCAATGAATTAAATCGAATGGATGCGGATGATCTGTCAAACCGCCCCCTCGACATACGCTTGACCCAGCTTTTATCGGAATAGTCTTTCCATAGGAAAGCTCGGGGTCACCCCAGTTCGGAAAATAGTTGCACGGCGACTGGGACACATTCGTAAGGTAAATAGACTTTATTTCCCCCAGCTTTCCACTCTGGACGGCCTCTTTTATATGCCTATATTGAGCGGAGAAATGTAATTCAAGTTCGACCTCGAATACTATTTTTTTTTGATTGCGAAGCCTTATAAGCTCTTCGCATTCACCTTCGTTCATTGATATTACCTTCATGCTGTATATATGCTTGCTGCGCATGATGGCTTCCCGCGTCGCCTCAAAATGATGAATATTGTCAGTCCCGACCATGACAGACTCTGCTTCAGGATGCTTCTCGTACATTTCTCGCCAGTCGCCATAGAAGCTGATTTCCATTCCTGAATTGGCAAAAAAATCTTTTGCGTATTGAAGCCTTTCCGGGTCGTGGTCTGAAATCGCAAGAGTTTTTACAGGACAGTTCCCCATTGCTAGACCACCGTAATAATTTCTGACATGCGGATTTGCCGCCCCGGCTATTATCATGGAAACAGGTTTCATTTTTGTTCTCCCAAATTTACAGGCATGCTGGTTTTTAAAGTTTCATTGATGGCTTTAAATATTTTAATGCTGTCCAAAAGCCCACTGGGATAGGAGCCGTCTTTTATTGACAAGAGCATCTGCCAGTATGTGTTTTGGATTTCATCCCCTCCGTCCCACTCCCCATTTTCGATTAACAGACGCGAAACCTTTTCATCCGTGGCATATATAGAGCCTTCTGCGTTGAAATGTCCCGCCAGCGGTACGTTTGTTATTATGCCGTCTGTAAAGTTTGCTTTGATGAAATGCGTACCTTCCATGGAGTCAGGCAGGGATTCATTAGCCTCTATCTCCAGAGCTATTTCGCCTTCAAACATTGCCAGAGCAAAAAGATTATTTTCTCCCTTTACCTTTTCCACGTAAAGTTGCTCCAGCGGCGTTTCGGCTATAAGGCCTGCTATGTCTATCAGGCCGGCTAAAGTATTATAAAGGAATTCATGTTCATTCGATGATTCCTTTTTCGGCCGCGTCCATGTTATCCTCAAGGATGTCAGTTCGCCGCAAATATCATCACATTTCATTTTGAGGATCTTTTTGGGAAGGGCCCACGCCCTCAAAGGGAAAGAGACATAAATATTTTCCTCTTTAATATTGCCCAGTGGCAATTTTGCTGCAGCGGCTGGAGCTACCAGAATTTTTTTGATTTTTGCCCATTCGGTCACTTTTAGGGAATCATTTTTCTCAAAAGATAAAGACGACAGGTCTATCAAGTCCGCGTCTTCTAAGTTGCTTACTGGTTCAAGTTTTAGAAAATCACAAACCCTTTTCTTGAAATCAAGTTGCGGATCATTTTCTAATAAGCCAATTTTTTTTATAACTGTCAACATTTTGAAAACCTCTCTATTTGCTTTACTTTGCCTATAATCCGTATACTTGTATTTAAATTCCGGCTGACTGTTCCAGAGATAATGGCAGATTTGTATTTTTCAACGGCTTCATTCCTTCGGCAATTCCTCATTTGAGAGCTTTGTTGATTTTTTCAATCAGCACGGCGACTTTCAGTCGGTAATCTATGAGTTTTTGCGGATCGGCGGAATAGTTGTTGACGGCCGTTGCCACGTCCGCCGGCACGCGCAGCAGGGGTTCAGCCTCCTGCACCAGAGCCGGACTTCTGCCGGACTGCTTCAATATTGCCGTTTGCCGTTCCAGTAGTTTCAGATATTCGTAATCCTCCACGCCATCCCGCAGGTTTTCCAGACGAAGCGAAGGATAAATCTGCCCGTCTGCTCCCGGATAAACCATATTGCCCATGCCGTTGACATATTTGCGGGCGCCGTTGTTAATGTTAAAAATATAGGGCTTCCACGGAATTTGCGGCCATTTGTTTCCCTGGACGTCATTGGTTTTCCATTCCCGATTGATACTCCAATACAAAATGCCTTGTACCTTGTACATATAGCTGAGTGTCATGATGATTCGACAGTCAAAAACGGGATAATCAATAAAATAGTTTGGAAAAGGCTTCCTGGGGAAATCTGCATTGTACCACCAGATCTCCGCGTTAGGCTTTTTTCGCATTTTATCAAGTATTTTCAGGTTTTGCTCTGATGTAAAATAGGCGAACAGAGGAACCCATACATTAAAAAGTCCGGCAATATCAGGATTCGGAAATGAAGTCTGCATCAGTCTTAAATCAGGAAATTCATTCATAATCCTTGGCATTATCTGTTTTGCCGAATCCAGCGAATCCGAATGACAATCCAATTCATCGTAACCGTAAAAATACGTATATTTATATAAATTAGCCGCTTTGAGCTTATTGATGTTTTTCCTGTATTTTTCCAGTACTTCATTTATTTCCTTTTCCGACCTCAATCCCTTTCCGCCCAGGCTTTTCAAAGTGCAGAAATCAGCTCCCTTGTCAGCCAGCTTTTCGAGGAACTCTATTTCAGGGTAACATCCTCCGCCTGAATAAATATTGTTAGGCGGAATCCGATATTTAAGAAGAAACTTGTATATGCCCATTTTCTGTTCGTCTGTCAATGTCTTGTAGCCGTACCATTTTTGATAAAATGATTCAAAGAAAGTAAAACCTACAACCAAAGAATTTTTTTCAGGAAGAGTAAAATCATAAACTTTGACATTTAATATAAGTTCCTGTGAAACTCCATCACAAGAAAATGTTATCCTACCTTTGTAGTTCCCAGGAACAGTTTCCTTATCCGCAAATATTCTGAAAAAAACAGGGGTGAAATCATTTCGGGCGACATTGATCTTCTCTCCCCCTTCCATAATGGCATCGGGAATTTTTCCCACAAAATCGACGTCAATTTCGGGCGGAGCTGTTTCAATGCTTGCAATCGGCGCCCATTCAATATTTTTTGAGCGTATCGTGTCCTTGCCGTTTTCATTCCTTAAATCCTCCACGCTCACCTTTACGTCATTTACATCACCGAACGGACTGCCTAGAAGAATAGCCTGAAAACCCTCGCGCTCATTTCTGGCAAGGGACAAGGAGATATCGTTCTTGAGATTTTTTATGTCTTTGAAGAATGTAGTTTTCTTTACAAGCCTCTCATATGTCGGCAAAACAGTCAAGGCGAAATTTTTTTCTTCACCAAAAGACGAAATATAGTAATTTTTATATTCCATTATTCCTATTTGTTTATTAAACTCTTCAAGAAGAGATTCATTCGCCGTCAACCCTTTTTCATAGACTTTTAGCAATGAGTTTAATATCTCATTATTGTCCTGCGAACCGCCGTCATTCATTAAATTTTTCAATTTCCTGGCGGCGTCTATTATTTCAGAAGATTTGTTTTCCAGACCCGTAATTTCATTTTCAACTACTTTTTTAGTAAAGTTTTCCTGCTTGCCCTTTGAAATATCCGCGTTTACGCCTTTTGATATTTTTATATCATCAATCAGACCGTTAAAAAAATAAGAGTTTTCAATATGATTGGCTCCTGCTCCTATAGTCACTTCATGTTCATTTGCAAGAAGAGTATTCTGAGCTGGTTCCTTTTCGGAAATGTCTACTATGCATTTTTTGCCATTTACATAAATATTGACTTGGCCTTGCTTGTAGGTAATGATTATGTCGTGCCATTTGTTTTTTTCAATAACCGGCTTGCGTGTGGAATAGACGCTCCAATTACCCGCTTTGTCTTTTGTTTTCAGCTCTAATCTTCCATTTTTTATGTCCACGAAATAATTGATTTCTTCCGGCGATATATTCCTGCTTCCTTTCCAGATTATGGTATTGAAAAAATCTACCGAAAAAGGTTTGATGACACACTCTATACTAAAATCGTCAGCCAATGACAATTCATCGCTGTGCGGTATGACGACAGTGTTCCTGCCCTTGCCAAAAATTGCGGCATTTCCGTAAAGTCCTTTTCTAATGAATTCCCCAGTCTTATCTCCTTTCACCATCCCGTCATGCTTGCCGGATGCATCCTTGATTTTATTGTCTGAAGCATCGTCAAAAGTCCAGTGCGCAATGATATTTTCACTTTTGCCCTGTTGCTGTTGGACGCAGCCAGCGGCGGCGGCTAAACAAAGAAGCAACATAAGTTTTTTCCGACAATGACAATTTTTCATATCTGCTCTTTCTTTTTTTATTGCAACTTTAAATTGCGTAATTTGTTTCTAGTTGAGATTTTGTGCTGCGATTCCTGTTTTTTATGGTCAGAAGGCGAGCGGCAGAAGGTTTTGATTACGCCCGCCTAATATCCCGCTTTTACGGAAATTCTCAGCCTTCGAGCCCGATGCGTGCCCATCGGCATAGGCCGCGTTCGCTTTGCCGAAATGTTTCAGGTGAGGAACCCTGTTTGCGTCCGATACCGGGGCCCCGCTGTAATACGAAATATATGAGGCCGGCACCCACTTGTTTATGCTGTTGTACGTCATGTAATAAATAGCATCTGTCAGCAGAATCTTCTGTGAAGGATCGCGTTGTTTGTATATATTAGTAAATCCTGCGGATATATTGTTGGGATCGTCATGGGTCAGCCCGTAGGTCATGACCTGCATCTGCCCGACTTTCCACGTCGGATAGACTTCTTTTGCGATGGCGAGATCGTTCGGGCAGGTAAATATCTCCTTATTTGAAATGTATCCAAGTATGTACAGCATTCCTGCCCAGCGGACGTCATCGCCGTTTATGCTTCCGTTTGGTCCAGAAATCGTATATAGAGGAACATAAGTCGGAGGCGTGAACCCGTAGTAATCTCCGGCATACTGGATGGAGCCCATAACGCACTGCCTGACATTGCCCAGGCACTGTATCTCTTTTGCCTTTTCGCGAGACTGCTTGAGTGCAGGGAGAAGCATGCTCGCCAGAATCGCGATTATCGAAATTACAACGAGCAGTTCAATGAGAGTAAAGTTCTTCCAAATAAACAGCTTGTATGTTTTTTTATTCGCGACTGGCATTGTGTCCCCCTCTTTTCGTTTACAGAGATTTAATCCCTTTGTTTTTTCAGTTCATTCTGTATTTCTATAATCAGCTCAGCTATTTCAGCTTTGGCCGCATTAAGCGTCTTGGCGTCTTTTGTATAACTGGTAGCGCCGCCTGTTACTTTATCAAGTCCGAGTGCTTTTTCAGCCTTGTTTATCAATTCTTTATTATCAGTACCCTGTTTTTTTAGAAGTTCCAGATTCTTTTTCAGAATCACGAAATATTCATAATCCTGAAGGCCGTCTCGGAGATTTTTAAGGCGTGTCGAGGCTATCGGCAGCCAGTCGGGGCCGGGGTACATCAGGTTTCCGCCGCCATTGGTAGCGGAGGGCGCTGCGCTCGGATTAGATACGCTGCGGAAATACGGTATCCACGGGACGTCGGGCCAGCGCAGGCCTTTCTTGACCTTTTCCTGAACTCCGGGGGTCATCCATTCGAGACCGCGGGCATATTTTTCTTTATCGGTAAGGCGTTCGGCCTCCTGATAGTTACTGAGCCATTCGCGGTTCAGCGCCCAGTAGAGCAGGCCTGAGATATCGAGTTTCCAGGTCATCCACGAAATAACTCTGGGATCGATGCCGTCGGAATCGATATTGAAGTTGGCGTAAGGCGAGAGCGGGTAGTCCGTCGGATACCACCAGACTTGTTCGCCCAGCGCAATGCGACTTTCGGCAGCCGCCTTATCGAAGTGATTGAAGAGCGGGCACCAGATATCGACATAGTTGAAAAGCTTTTCATCGATCTGCGAGGTGTTAAGGCGCGGGACATCCGGGAATGTTTCCTTTGTTTCCTTGTAGGCGGCTTTCATCGCTGCAATCTTTTCCGGTGTGGACATAAGTATTTCGTCATATCCGAAGAATACCGGTTTGAGTTTACCCTCATATTTCTTTATCATATTCTTATAATACTGCTCGCAATCCTTCGTGCCTCTGGTAACCTGCAGAAAGAGCATCGATTTACCGCGTTTTTCGGTCCATTCAAGGTCTTCTTCGCTCATGTCAAGTTTATTTTTGCCGCCGACCCACAGGTTCATCGGCTCAAGCCTGTGATCAAGAATAAACTGGAAATAATCGCGGCGTTTTGATTCAGGCGTCTTAGCACCATAATAACCTTCCACCCAATGGTCAACAAAACAGAACGCCGTCGGCAGGCTTGTTTTAAGCGGCAGAGAGAAAGGCAGAACTTTCACTGTGACGGGTATTTCGGAAGCTTCGCAGTTTCCCGGAGTTATTGAGATTGTCGCGCTGTAGTCTCCTGCCGGAGCGTCCGCCGGAACGAATACATCGAACCAGAACGGGGCCATGTCCAGCGGGGTATTGAATTTGAATTCTTTTCCGGGCCAGAGCGCGTCCGGAATGATCTGTTGAAATGAGGATGATTTTGCGGTCTTTACATATTTTACCATGAATGAATCGATTTTGGAACCGGAAAGAACTTTGCCGTCCTTGTCTTTGAGCTCCGATACCTTAATTGAGACGGAATCCAGTTTTGAACCCGGTTTTGGCAGAACCGCCATTTGGAAACTTCCGTATTCGCGGCCAGCCAGGCTGAGTTCGGGCATTGATTCCGAAGAGCCGGAATAGTTTTCGAACGGGATTTTGTCCATTGAGCTTTCAAGGGATACCACGTAACCGCGTTTCGCATTCTCGGAATCCTTGGCAAAAAACCGTGAAAGACGTTCCGCATCCGCGCAGAGCTTGACGGTGCTGTCGTATAGTTCGTTTGCCTTCATCGCATTCTTATAAAATGCTGTGAAATTTTGTGACGTACCAAGGCATTTCTCAAATTTGCTGATTTCGCTTTTCAATGCATCGCAGGGCTTATTGAAGTATTCTGCGTTTTCTCCATCCTGAACCGTTTTTACATTTGCAGAGGCTTTTTTAAGAACGTCTTCCGCTCTATAAAGTTTCTCGCCGAGCATTCTGATTTGCGTTTCCCGCGGCAGTTCCTGGTATTTTGAATCGACAAAAAGGATTTTCCCGAACATTTCCGGATTGTGAAAGGACTCCAGAGGCCGCCATGCGCTGACTTCGGAACTTGCGGGATTTTCGCGGCAGGCGTTGAATCCCCAGATATCGCCGGCTTTTGGAACAAGTCCAAGTGTTGAGAACGGAATTACAAGTTCAGCGCTCCAACTGTTGCTGTCTTTATTTACAATTGCCGACCAGCCTGATTCCCAGGAATTTTCGCGAAGTCCGTCCTTATGCGCGGCATCGTAAAGGCCGCCGACACTGTTCCCGGCAAAGTGAACGTAATCTTTTCCGGACAAACCCGGATCAATGAAAATTTCAAAACAGTCATCCATCCAGACTCTGCCGTCGTGTGCGGTTTCGCCGTTAGCTCGCTTTTCCATATCGGCGGCATCGGCCTGGAAAAGTATATACAGGTTCTTGTCATCCCATAGAAGTTTTGCAGAACTTTTTTCCTTGATTTCTGATCCTTCCTTGTCTATGTAGAAGGTTTGCGCGTTTTTCCAGCATTCGTCTCCGCCTTTTCCGTCGATTACCGGAGCCTCTGCCGTTTTAACCGCGCCGCCTATGTAGTGGGGTTGGGTTGCAAGTGTTGCGGGGGGAAATATCGGCGCTTTTTCGGCGTTTACGGTAATCTGTGCGAAGTATGACACGGAGGCTGTCGTTTCGGCCCCTTCCGACCAAAGACTTGCAGGTACCCCGCATTCAGGAATACGGTATTTGATTCCGCTGGCTTTCGGTTTTTCCATATCGTCTACATAAAGATCGTATGTTTCGGAAAGCAGGTGTATCGCATAGCGTATATGATGCCATGTGTCGTATTTTAATGGTGCTGCCTTTGCCCACCTTCCAAGTGAACAGCATTCGATAAAGCCTTCCCTGATTATCGGGGCAACCAGCTGATTTCCTTTTTTGTCTTTTACGAAGAGAGCATAGCGCGTCGAATCGGTTTCCGGTTTCATAAAATAGTCAACGGTGACTTCGTCGGCGACTCCGATGTCAAAAAAAGAACTGTTCCAAGACAAATAGATGGGCTTCTCTTTTTTATCCATTATTGTTTCGAGGCGCAACGCATATTTTAGTCCGGGAACGCCTTTGACTTCAACGGCTTTTCTGAGTCCGTTTTTGCTTGCGTTTGAATAATTGTTGAAATTTTCCTTATATACTTCCGCTGATTCCGCCGTTACGAATGCCAGCGCAATCAGCGCCAGTGCGGTCATGAACTTTCTTTTCAATCCTGACATGAAACATCTCCTAGTTTTGTATGCTAATAGTTCTTTTAGTACATGTTTATCTTCAGCCGTCAGAACGCGACCGGCAGAAGGTTTTTATTACGCCCGCCCAATATCCCGCTCTGTCTGAAATTTTCAGCCTTAGCCCCGGATGCATGTCCGTCCATGTATGCGGCATTGGATTTTCCGAAATGCTTCAGATAAGGTACCCGGTCCGTCGTAGATGCCGGAGGGCCATTGTAATACGAGACATATGAAGTCGGCAGCCATTTGTTGACGCTGCTGTAGGTCATGTAATATACCGCCTCGGCAAGCAGTATTTTTCGCGACGGGTCGTCCTGCTTATAAATATTTGTAAATGCGCTCATGTTGCCGGGGGCCGTGCTGTAGTTGTAGGTTATGGCATAGGAGAAAGTCTGCATTCTTGCAAAGTTGTATTCGGGAAAAACCGTTTTCACTGTGGTAAGCTCGCTCGGACAGACAAATACATCCATATTCGAAAGATATGCCATAACATAGAGCATTCCAGCCCATCGGACGTCACCGCCGTTTATGCTTCCGTTTGGTCCAGAAATCGTATATAGAGGAACATAAGCCGGAGGCGTGAACCCGTAGTAATCTCCCGCATACTGCATACTGCCCATCAGGCACTGTCTGATATTGCTGACGCACTGAACTTCTTTTGCTTTCTCGCGGGAACGTTTAAGCGCCGGAAGAAGAAGACTTGCCAGAATCGCGATTATCGAAATAACAACGAGCAGTTCAATGAGAGTAAAGTTCTTCCAAATAAACAGCTTGTATGTTTTTTTATGCGCGACTGGCATTGTGTCCCCCTCTTTTCGTTTACAGAGATTTAACCCTTGATTTGTATTTTTTCAAGTATGCTGCGTTTTTCTCGTCGCCGCCGGGGGCGTTTGCGCTGTTCCATACCGGAGGAGTGATACCGCGTTCGACGCACTGGCGAATCGTCTCGATCTCGATAAGATGCGCGATAGTGAAGTCGACAACGTTCGAAACCGGAGCTATTGGCGTTTCAAAGCCGGGTACGTTTACGATTGAATCGCCTACCGGGTTATAGTCGTCGATGCATACATCCGCAAGTTCGAAAAGGTTCTTTTTGCTGGAATGGCGTATGAAGTGGTCCGCGGACATTTCATTCTGCCAGTACGAGCTGGAAACGGCTATGATTTTGACGCCTTTTTCTTTTGCTTCGAGCGCGGCGTCGATAGTCGCGGCATTGATTCCGATATTGTGGAAAATAATGAGTACATCGTCTTTCTGGAGATCGTAGTACTTCATCACTGAACGCCCGAAATTCTCGCAGCGTTCCAGTTCGAGATATTTCAGCGCCTGATTGAAGACCGATATCCCTGTCTCCATGATTGGGTTGATGTTCGAAAGTCCCCCGGCGCGAAAAAACATTTCACCCATGACAAGCGTGGTATGCCCACCACCGCCATAGACATTTATGAGCTTGTCGGCAGCTATGGCGTCGGCCATCAATGATGCGGCCTTCTTAATATTTTCGCCCTGTTCTTCCATTACGCGCTTGATGTTCGCGAATGCCTTTTCCACATAACCGAAATCGTTTAACATTTTTATCTCCCTTTTTACTTTTTTAATACGCGTTTATAGTTTTTCCCGATGCTGTCCCAGAGTTTGAGCGCATCCGGCGGGGCAAGTACTGTCCCGTAGCCGCCGCGGTAGGTCCATGAGGCCAAACGGTCTACGCCCATTGAGTCATAGAGATCCACGACCTTGTCGATTAGCGCGAAGTCGGCGGGCTGCTTGTAATAGCCCATGAGCCAGCGCTCGGATTCCTTGCCGTATTTCTTTGCCGCCGCGACTGTACGGGCCGTAATGTTTTCGAAGAAGTGGAACGGCAGTTCCCAGCTTATTATAGTCGTCGAAAATACGTCGAAGTACGGGCATGAGGCGACCATGTCCCAGTTGTCGTAGCCGCGCTGTTCGGTAACGTAATAGTTGTTCATTGTAGCGTGGACGCAGCAGGTTATTTCGAGTTTTGCTTTCAGCTCTTTTAGTTTCCTTGAGGTATCGCTTAGGATGAAGAGGGCTTCGCGCCAGCGGAACTGCTTCACATCGTCATTCATTATCTTTGGCATTTCATAGCCGTAATAGTCGTAAAATTTCTTCATGCAGACGGGACAGCGGCAGCTCCAGTCGTCGCCCGCTCCGCCGGTTATGGATGCGTAGGCCTTCGGAAATCCGTAATGAGGTTCGTCCCAGAAAAAGCCGTCCGCGTCGGTTTCAGCCGCGAGATTCAGGCAGAACCTTTGGAAGTAGTCGCGGAATGAGTTTGTATTGAAACACGCATGCGGAAGCTTTTCGCCGGTAAACGCCGAGACCTGTCTATTTTCGATATTGTTCTGAAGGAAGAGGCTTACCTGTTCGCCACCAAAATATTTGCCGATGCCCCATGGGTCTATCAATACTTTCAGCCCCATCTGATGAGCCTTGTCTACGATTTTCGGAATGTTGGGCCGCCAGAAGTCGAAGTCGAATTCCGTAACCGCCAGTATCACGGTGCTGCAGCCGTGTTCGAGCATCTCCGCAAAGTCGCGTTCGGCGTGTTCAACGTAGCCAAGTCCATAATAACTTATCGCGGTTCTTTTGATTGCCATAATTTTATCCTTACTACTATTATTAATTTGATTAATGTATATAATTTATTTTTTCATGACGCATAGAACATTGCGTAATCCTGCGCAAAGACTGCTGAACCGTTTTTTCCGCCCGCCATCGTGCTTTCTCTGACAATCAGTTCCGGTTCGAGATAGCGTGCTATTCCTGTCGATGTTTCCTTTGACGCTATCTTGGATTCCAGTGTTTCAAAAGCAATCCGTGCCATGTCCTTTATGGGGTAACTTATTGATGTCAAAGCCGGATATACCTCGGATGCTGTCGGCAGATTGTCGAACCCGGCTATCGCCGCGTCGTCCGGCACCTTTATTCCCAGTTTATTGCAGGCGTTAAGCATCCTGACTGCCAGAAGATCGTGAAAACAGAATACCGCCAACCTTTTCTTGCGATTATTAAGAAGTTTTGCGATTGATTCCAGGTCGCGCCGTGAACTCATGTTCTCCAGATAAAGAATGTTCTCCTGACGCAGTTCCATTCCTTCATTGGCAAGTCCGTTGCGGAAACCCAGCAACCGCTCGTCACGCGAAAGCCCGGAAGGTCCGACATACGCAAAATCACGAAGTCCGCATTCGATAAAGTGTGCCGCGACTTTCTGGGCCGCCATCTGGTCGTTCACAAGAACGCTGTCCGCTTTTTTATTTTTGAGCCTGCGCCCGATAAGTACGTATGGTACGGATAGATTCAAATAGGCGCTCTCATTCTCGTCCACACTCCAAGGACAGGCCAGTATCCCGGAGACTCCGCGGCGGCAAAACATGTCAAGCTTTTCTCTTTCACCTTCAGCGCTATAATTGCTCGCGGCGATAATGAGTTCCGTATTCATGGCGCGTGCGGCGTCCTCTATGTTTCTTGAGAGGCTTGAGAAAAATGGGTTCTCGAGACATGTCACCAGAAGCCCTATCAAAGTTTTTTCATTACGCCTTACTGAATATCTGATGTGATGGCGCTTCCCGCTAAGTTCCAGAAATCCGCTGTCGCGAAGCATTCCGACGATTCGGTGTGCGGTCTTGAGCGACACGTCTTTAGCAACCGCCAGCTCCCTCGTTGTCATAAAGGCCGTGCCGGACGGGCCCATCGCTCCGGAGACTATCTCCTGCTCGAGCTCTTCTTTGATTCTTTTTCCCTTCAGTCCATGCGCACTCACTGCCAAAACCATTTTGTTGTACCTTTGTTATACTTATAGTATAATGCAAGGGCCTATTTTTGTCAATACCTTTCTTCCCTTTCCCGGTAAAAACCTCAAAATTATATAATAGTTCCACAGCCATCCCATAGGGAATTGAAAATTTGAAAGGATGACGGATCACCCGAAAATCAGCAAAATTTAAAAATTATGGGATGACAGTGTTGACTTTTTAGAGAATAACACTATATTTAAAGATAGTAAGTAAAGAGTTCAAACCAACCGGAATAAAAAAATGAATCATGACAGTTTGCTCCAGAAAAGAACTCGCAATAAGAGTATAATACTGCGGCATATAAAAAATAAAAATGACACGACACTCCAGACGGAACTATGCCAAATGACTGGTCTCAGCAAAATGACTGTTGCTTCTATTGTCAACGAATTAAAAAAAGAAAAGCTTATCAAAATAAGCGGTCATGGCAAGGCTTCTTCATTAGGCGGGAGAAAACCAGCCCTGATAGAAATAAATAAAAAAGGAGCTTGTTTTGTCACAGCATCCCTTGATTGGAATGAATGTGTATTCGCTATCTCGAACATGGATTGCGAAATAGAAAACGAAAGGTCAAGTAAGATAGATTTTTCCCAGTCATCCGACAAAGCAATTGCAGAAATAGGAAAAAATCTTAATAAAATAATCAAAAAGTCGGGAATAGGCAAAGAAAAAATACGCGGAATAGGAGTGGGCATGCCTGGAGTAATTGACTCAAAAGAAGGCATCTGCATTTATTCAGCCAAATTTAACTGGTCCAATATTCCGGTAGCGGAACTTCTGAAAAAAGACTGCGGCCTTCCCGTTTTTATTGAAACCAATGTCTGTCTTCAGGCACTGGCGGAATATAATGAAACTTTGAATAAAAAAGCAAAGACCCTCTTTTATATAAATGTAGGTACAGGAATTGGAAGCGCAATTATCATTGACGGGCAAATATACGCCGGTTCTAATTTAATGGCCGGAGAAATCGGACATGTAGTAGTGGATGAAAAAGGCGTGAAATGTCCATGCGGAAATTCTGGATGTCTGCAAATGTATTTTTCAGAACAAGGTTTCATAGCCCAGTTCGAATCTCTCCCGAAAACGGAAAAGACCTTCACTTTCGACAGGCAAAAAGCTGCTGCGTCAATTTTCAACGCATTATCCAATGGAGATTCCAACGCAAAAGCAATACTGGAAAAAGGGGCTTCTTACTTGAGGCGCCAAATACTTGGAGCCATAGGATTGCTTGATCCTGATTGCATAATATTATCAGGGCGAGTCATACAGGAAAACAGGGATTTCGCATCCAAAGAAATATTGGAACCCTTGAAAACAATGATGTTCCATTCAAAAAACAGAGACTTGCGGCTGGCCGAGCCGGACAAAAGAAAAAACGGAATTCTTATCGGCGCCTCATCAAAGATCTATGAAAATTTATTTTAACTTTAAAATACAACAACAATCTCAGGAATAAAAAATGAAAGATAAAAAAGTCGGGATAATCGGAGCCGGCGGCAGGGGTCTCGGCCTTGCAAGAAGCATAGCTTACTCGAATCATAATATGCGCGTGGCATCCCTATGCGATAAATACGAAGAAAGAGCACAGGAATCCAAGGAAAGCATTGAAAGAGTGTTTAGCGAAGCCGGAAAGCCAACAAAGGTCAGAACTTATTCCGACTATAAAGAATTGATCGACAACGACGATCTTGATCTTATAATGATAACAGCTCCTCAATTTTTCCATGAGGAACCGTTCAGATATGCGCTCAAGAAAGGCAAGCGCGTTTTTTGCGAAAAACCACTGGCGCATTCAATGGAAGCCATCGACAATATGTATGACGCATGGACTGAAAATAACAAAAAAAATGCAATGGTCGGATTCACGCGGCGCTATGAAAATACATGGAGAAGGGCAAAAGAAATCATTGACAAAGGATGGATCGGCAATGTAAAAATGACTCTAATGAGATCAGTGATCCATCACCCATCATATTTTCACAAATGGTACAGCCAGGTCGAATATTCAGGGGGTGTCTTAAACGAAAAAAGCGCGCATCACTTTGACGTTCTAAACTGGTTTTCCGGTGCAAAGCCGCAAATGATCTCGGCAATGGGCGGGCGAAGCGTATACACGCCTCAAGACGCCTATCCAGAATGGTGCAACGAATGCGACAAGAATTGCGAATACAGATTCTCATACAATGAGGATTTCAAAAACCAGAGCCAACGACAAAGCCCGATATACATCAAAACAGCAGTTAACTCAAAAGACGAGTTTCTAGCAAAGGACAAATGCGTCTACGCTAAAGACACTAACACGATCGACCATGCCATTGTCAATATCTCATACGAAAACGGAATAAAGGGACAGCTTTTTCTCTCAGTCTTCGGCTACCACACGGAAGACATGGAAACACTGGAAGTTGTCGGGGACAAAGGCAAGCTCCGACTTGAAAGAGTCTCCGGAAAAATCGAAGTGGACTATGACTATGGAAGAGAGCATATGACAATCGATGCAAGAGGAAAATACCACAACGACGGGACCGGTCATTTCGGCGCCGATATAGAAATAATAAATGCGATCAACGGTTTCGTCTGCAATGATATAAAGCCTCCAGCGAATGTCTACGACGGCTACATCGCATCGCGCATGTCCTTCCTTGCGACGGAATCCTGTAAAACAAACAAAGTCTACGAAATTTAAACAGGAAATAAAATGAAGACCTATTGGGGAGACATACACAGTCATTGCGCCGCCAGCTACGGCTACGGAACCCCGAAACGAGCGCTCGAAAACGCTAAAAGCCATCTTGATTTCTGCAGCATAACAGGACACGCTTTCTGGCCCGACATGCCAATGGACCTGAAGACGCAGAACAATGTTCTTATAATGCATTTCGGAGGATTTCAAAAACTTCAATATTTCTGGAAGGAACTGATGACGGAATTGAAAGCCGCCAACAAACCCGGCAAATTTATCACGCTGCCAAGCTATGAATGGCACTCCATGAAATACGGCGATTACAATGTATATTACAACATGAACGATGCACCATTGATAGACGCTCCGACGTTGCCGGAACTCATAAAAGCAACAAGCAAATACAAGGCAATTCTTCTGCCGCATCACTGCTCCTATCTTTCCGGTTTTCGCGGAACCCGCTGGAAAGATTTTGACAGCGCAGTCTCCCCTCTGGTTGAAATTTTCTCCAATCACGGATGCGGAGAAAGCGACGACGCGTATTATGACTACTACCATACAATGGGTCCCAGAGTTAAAGAAACTTCCGTCAGAGAAGGCCTCTTGCAAGGCCACAAATTCGGCTTCTACGCATCCACTGACACCCATGACGGATATCCCGGACATTATGGACACGGACGAATAGGCGTCATATGCGACAAACTTGACAGACAGAACCTATGGAACGCCATCCAAAAAAGACGCACGCTTGCGTCCACCGGAGCGCGTTTCGAAGTCAGTGCGCATCTTAACGGAGGCTTCATAGGAGAAAGCGTTCGCACAGAGAAAGAAATGGAGTTGAAGATAGATCTGACAGGGACAGCGCCTCTGGAACTTGTGGAGTTAGTGGAAGGCTTTGGAAAAAACTGCAAACTGCATCGACTTCCCATGCCGACGCTGTCAACGGAATTTTCTTCCGGAAAATATAAAATAAAGATTGAATGCGGCTGGGGACGCAAGAACATTGTCCATAATTGGGACATTGACATAAAAATCAAAAACGGAAAACTCCTGGACGCGACTCAATACTGTCGCTTCAGCTCTTATGAAATGGAAGAGGAAAAGGCAACGGAAAAGCTCTCTATTTCAAAAAACACCCTTAACTGGAAATGCCGAACAAAACAAAATCCGGCTGGACTACTCGGAGGAACACATTTCGGAGCGGGAGGAACACAGAACCTGGTCATTGAGCTGGATACTTCCGCAAAGACGGAACTGGAATTGAAATGCGGAAACTCGACAATAAAAACCTCGATAAAAAAATTAGTCAACGGGTCCTGCGGCAAAGCCGTTGCAGGTTTTTGTTCCCCTTCCCTGAAAATACATCGGGCCGTCCCGGAAAAAGAATACTCCTTCAATTACGAAACCAAATTCGTTCCTTCCGGAGAAAAAGGTTTTATATACATTCGCGCAAAGCAAACGGACGGACAAATGTTATGGACAAGCCCCATCTGGAGAGAATAATGAAAAGAAAAAGCGGCACGGAATTCACACTCATCGAGCTCCTCACAGTCATCAGTATAATAGCGATCCTGGCAAGCATGCTTATGCCTGCCTTGAGAAATGCGAGGGAGAAAGCAAACGCATCAATATGCCAAAGCAATGAAAAGCAACTGACAAACGCCTGCCTGATGTATGCAAGTGACTTTAATGACTGGATACCGACATCATGGACCGCAAGCAACACAGCGTGGCATCGCACATATATAGCTCCGAACGGATATGCTCCGCCACAAAGCAACCCGCCCAGCGGCATCTGGAAATGTCCCAGCGAAAAATTCCAGCCAACAGCTGTAACCCTGACCCATTACGGGCTTTCGCGCTTCACGATTTCATGGGGCCACTGGCGCAAACTGGCACAAATAACAAAGCCTTCGGAAACGGTTCTGATCTTTGACGCCTGCATCGACCCTAATCTTAACGCGTATTCATATTATCAAACTCTCACTGCGGATCAGAACATAAAAGCGCAACGTCATAATGGCGGCAGGAATTATTCATTTGCCGACGGACACACAGAATGGGCCAAACCTCTCCGGGCTTTAAATGATTTTATATGGAATGTTCCATAACAGAAAAACAAAGGGGAATTTCCCTTGCCGTTCAAATAAAATGAAAACGGCTTTCCTTGACGGACATGCGGAAACACGGACGATAACAGATGGGTACGATGCGCCTGGAGTCGCTCAAGGCCTCAGTGTTAATTAAGTCTAATTAAATAGTATAAGTTTTTTGAATGAACTTGTAAACGGAATAGAAATTAGGGGAATTTGAAGATGAGGTTAAGAATCGTTTGGACTTTAAGCTTTGTTTTTTTAATCTTTGCACGCCTCATAGCCTCCGCTGAAAATGCGCCACTGAAGCAGGCCCCAAAACAGCTAAAGCTTGACGAATACGACAGCATGCAACAGTTAGAAGACAATTACATGAAAATATATGGAAATAACGAAACGCTTCCAGCGGAAATTTCCATAGACGAGGAAAAAGTGATTAACCATCCGTCAAAAATGCTTTTGGGGTTTAATCATTCCTGGCATTTGGGTCAGAGCATAGAGCTTAAATCAAATGCTTCAACTGAGCTGGACGAAGAGTTTACAGGCATTTGCAAAGAATTCCCTGTCCCTTTTATTCGAATAGGAGGCACAGGTTCGCAAACTTATCGATGGAAATTATCAATAGGGCCTTTAAGCAAACGAGCATCTATGAAATTATACGCCCAAGATTCAGAGAAGCAAATCTATGGTTTATTGGAATGGGTCAAATCTTTTCAAAAAATCAATCCAGATGTGCAATTCTGCTGGACTTTCAATATGTACCAGGAACACCCCGAAGATGCCGTCGATCTAATTGACTTTCTAACAGGCGCACCCGACAAGGCTCCCGAAAAAGGTCTATGGGAGAAAAATATTGACATATTTTCCAGCGACTCTAAAAAGGAAAACGTAAATTGGGCAAAATTGCGGGTTGATTATGGCGTTAAAAAACCGGTACCTGTCGCAGTATGGGAACTCGGACAGGAAATGGATTGGATTCCTGCTTACTGGACAAAGGAAGAATATGTGCGGGAGTGTAAACGCTGGATACGGGCCATAAAACCAGCACATCCAGAAGTCAAATTGGCAATTCACGCAAATGGCGGGCCGTGGGGACCGTATGGCGCTGATAAAAGATACAACTCTTTTAATGAGTGGAGAACATGGCTACAGTTTTGCCTGAAAGAATTGGGCGGCGATGTTGATTATGTCGTATGGCATATGTACTACGACGGGACTCCGCTGGCAATGTGTTTTGGAATTTTCCAGCGGACAATTATAGACGATATTAAGGCAGCAGGTTACGACAACTTGAAACTTTTCATTTCAGAGCACTCTATGTATCCCAAACGCATGTCCGTTCAAGGGAGCAAATTTGAAATTTCACCGTTCGCGGGGAAAAAAGACATTAATGAATCACACTCGTTGAAAGGAGTTCTTTCTACCGCTGATTTTTATTTGCGCACTCTTCAGGAACCGATGATTGAAATGGCGAATTACCACTCTTTCAGCGCTTACAGCAATCGCGGACCTTGGAAAGTTGTTGCTAAAGACGCTAAAAGCAGCAAACTTTACCTTAGCGGAATTGCCGATCTATTTATTTTGTTGAATAATGCTTACTGCAATGAAGTTGTTGAAACCAAAGTTGAGGGGAAATATACAGATTTAAATGCCGCATTGCTGCCTGACTATTTGAGAAGCATTGCGACCAATATGCATGATGCCCCTCCCGCTAATTTTATCGCCTGCGCGATGCGGGAAGGCAACAAGCTCAATATACTTATTGACAACAAGTCGCCAATAACAGAACGGCATGTGCGATTTAAGTTCAAGAAAAACCGATATCGCCTGATTAAAGAACATATCTTGACGGCTAAAAATTATCTGGACTACAATACGGCCTCAAATAAAAAAATATCGAACACAGTAAAGAATTATGATTCAAAAGACGCATTCTCGGATATTTCTATCCCGGCAAAATCCGTAGTTCTACTTGAGCTGGAAAAATTAGGAGAAAATTAACATTCGCATAGTACTTGAGAGTCCCGGGTTCTTGGGGTTGGAACGCAGGGCGTAAGGATGCGCGGCAACATGAAATTTGCCGTATTTTTTCTTCCTCTGAAAATTTTTTGAGAGGAAATGTCGCTGAAAAACCGTGTTTTTTGTCAGGCAGCGAGCTTCGAAGAATTTTTTCGTGAAAAATCCACTCTTTCGAGGATGAATTTCACGAGGTTTTCAGCAGAGTTCCTGCCCGTGAGAAATTCCGGAAAGCTGTTTCTGAGGGCGATGGAGACGACCATTTCCGAGGGGCATCGTTCATATCGGATTGTGCGGAACCATGAGCCGAAGGAGTTCCACACAAGACCAGGCACGGTCGTGGTGTAGGGGTAGATCGACTTGGGGGACAAAGAAATAACTAATATTTATTATATTAATTTTAAAAATACTTTTGCTGGACTTGATCGTCTGGATGTTCTTTGACAATTTTACAGCGATGAAAAGCAAAACCAAGCTCGAAAATGCCTTTTCAAGGCAGGAGGTAGCGTAGTCGACAACGCAGAGCTTCGCTGTTTATGCTGCTTTCTTGATGTCGATGATGGGCAGATGCTTCCGTCCTTCGAGGTAGGAGACATGAAGTTCCAGCTTGGGGACTTCGGAAGTATGAACGAGTTTTAATGGCGGTTCGCTTGGAGGCGAATGATTATAGACCTCCATCGGAGTCCTTGATCCCAAATATTCGTGCGTGCGAAACTCATTATACCATGAGAAAAATAACGCAAGTTCATAACGCATAGCTTTGAAGTTCAATGGTATGCTTATCAACCTCGTACACTCAAATTTTAGGATTTTGACCAGTCTTTCAGTCACGGCAATGCTCCCGTGGCGACCTACAGCTCCGAAACGGGTCTTCATGTTGCGCTGCAGACACCAGCCTTTATAATTGTCGCAGTAAAACTGAGCGCCTTTGTCGGATATGATGTGCTTGGGCTTTCTGCCGGTTCTGGCGATTGACCTCTCAAGAGCTGCGGTAACTTCTTCGGTAAATATCTTTTAAAAATAATCAGTTTTTTACATTAAATGACAGCTCCCTGAAACGTAGAAGGATAAGACTGTCGGGCAAATACAGGGATGAAGTAACTGAACTTCGATAGTCTTGACAACTATTGTTTCTTGTCTTATAGTCAAGGTTAATCAAATATTACCATGGTGGAGGTGGAAATGTTTATAGATATTCATGCACATGCCTATCGAAGGCCTGTTCCTTTTGTGGTCCAGTTCTGTACTCCTGAACAGGTAATCGAACGTTACGACAAGGCAGGAATTGAAAAAGGCGCGTTGCTGCCCATTGTAAGTCCGGAAATCTATCTACCACAGGCCAATGAGGACATTCTGGATATGTGCGAAAAATACCCGGATCGCTTTTTCCCTTTTTGCAACATTGATCCTCGCGCTCTTACCAATTCAGCAGATGCCCCGCTTGACCGTCTTTTGCGATATTACAAAGACAAGGGATGCAGAGGGCTTGGCGAGGTAATGCTGAACGTACCCGTCATGCATCCGATGGTGCAAAATTTATTCAAGCATGCGCAGGATGTCGGGCTGCCGGTAACGTATGATGGGTCAGATGTCGTTGGCGGTGATTTTGGATTATACGATGATCCGGGACTTCCTCAAATGGAGCACACCCTTCAAAAATTTCCGAAGCTCATAATACTTGGACACGGCCCGGTGTTCTGGGCTGAGATGGGGCGGCTGGAAACTCCGGCCCAGAGAAAAACGGTGTTTTGCCCCGACGGGACACAAGTTGGCTGGCGTCCTCCGAGCGGTCCGGTAAAAGAAGAAGGCGTTGTTCCGAAACTCTTTCGTCGATATCCCAACTTGTATGGTGATTTATCTGATGCTTCTCCATGGAACGCATTGGCCCGCGATTCGGAGTATGGTCCCAAATTCCTGAATGAGTTCCAGGATAGGCTCTTATTCGGCACTGACATCTGTGCATTCGATACGCCGTTTCCAATGGTCGATCTTCTTCTTGAATGGCACGATAAAAAGAAAATCAGCAAAGAGGTCTTCTGCAAGATAGCCAGAGAAAATGCACGCAAGTTGTTTAAATTATAATAAAATCTCTGAGGCAATTGAGAAGAGTCTATTGAGTAACAAAAATAATTCGCATCATGTATTCTCTTCAAGCCAGTCTGTTATCTCATTAACATCTTCCCGTGTCTTCGCATCGACGCAATAGACGATTCCCTCGGGGCTGAGTTCCCTGCTTATTCTCTTGATTATGTCAAGATTGACTCCATAAATCTGCAAGCCTTTTCCCGCTTTCTGCGCTTTTTTAAGGACATCCAGCCATTCATAGACGGGCGGCTGTCCGTCCCCCGGCACCCATTGCAGGACGTCGATATCCTTTATCGCAAGAATATCGTCGAGGTGTCTCAATGCGCCGGGGCCGTCGAGATGAAATACGCAATGATCGAGAAACGCGGCTTCCTCTTCCAGCGCCGGAATGATGTACTCGCGGCAGATTTCGGGACTTACCATGCACATGAAGTCGCATTGGACGCTGGCAAATTTTCCTTCGCACCAAAACGGTATCCAGCCTATGGAGCCTGTCGCACGGGACATTCCGCTTGCCTTATAAACAGCGTCATATACCGGCTGATAAATTTTGCGGACATCGCGCATCGCCCGCGCCACGAGTTCCGGACAGTCATAGAAGTCCATGCAGAGTTTTTCGGGGCTTCGAAGAGCGCTCAACGTATCCCCATTCGAGTGAAAATCACATACCCCGACGAGATACCTGCCTTCAGCGTGCTCCGCCATTTTCACGGCTACCTCAAGCAGATGTTTAAAGTTATGGTTATTCTCGTCAAATCTTAGAGGAAGAACGTCCTCCCAGTTTTCCACGATTGGATCAACCCAGTTCGTCTCCATCGACGACTCCGAAAATTTGAACTCGGCTCCGAGAAAGGACGCGAACTGGTCAGGCCCCAGGTCAGTCCCGAAAAACGGTATCGACTCCGCCATGTATTCAGTAGTTTCGAGTATATTGTCAATGCACGCGAAGCGCGTTTTGTAGTCTTTCTGAAGCGCCGTGTAATATCTGTAATATGGCTTGCCGCCTCTTGCGTTCACTCCTTCGCGGGGAACCGACGCTACGACAAGCGGCCTTTTCAGGACGTCACCCGCCCAGTAATGGTTCCACATTTCCCGTACTCTCGCGAAATCCGGCTTATACTTTAACTCGATTGTACTCATGGCTATTCCTTTGCATTTGTTATTATGTTGTGTTATAATAGATATTATAGCGGTTGTTTTGTGTATTTATCAATGCTAATTTTGTTGCATCACTAGAGAAAATGTTGCAGAAATATGACAAGAACTTACACGCAGAATATTTATACGGCCCCCATCGATGCCGATGCTGAGAATCCCGGACTTTTCATAAAATGCGTCGGAGACTTCAAGAGCCTTGGAAACTTTTACTTTGAACAAGTTGCATCACACGTTTCATTCCACCTCATCACCGCAGGCTCTGGCATATTTGATGCCGATGGCAAAAAGTATGCGGCGGAGGCAGGAGACCTTTTCATATTCAGTCCCGGCATGTATGTGAAATATTACGATAATCCCTCCGCTCCCTGGTGCTATATGTGGTTTGTCCTGAGTGGAAGCGATATTGGGTGGGCCTTTGAGAAAACAGGAATAAAAAAAAGACTGCCTTTCATCCCTGTGCTCTCCGTGGAATTTCAGAATTTCACAAGGACTCTCTTGTCCGAATTTGAAAAGGGGGATTTCAGCTGTATGTACCCGGTAAATTCTGCGTGGGAATGCATCAGGCTCCTCCAGAAAAGCATCAGTACGGAAAAAGAGGGTAATAAAAAACCAGACGTCGCGCTGCTCTGCAAATCGATTATCGATTCGCAGAAAGAAAACTTTATCAGCGTGGACGAACTCGCAGAAAAACTAAAAGTTGACAGGGCGACCATATTCAGGAGCTTCAAGAAAGACTACGGTGTGTCCCCTAAAGATTACATCGACTCCGTCCGCATCGAAAAAGCCTGCCGCTTGCTGAAGCAGTCCTCAAGCCCGATAAAGGAGATTGCATGGCTCGCGGGCTTCAGCGGACACGACTACTTTTCGGCGGTCTTCCGCAAGAAGTTCGGCATCTCCCCTTCCGAATGGCGAAAACTCAACTGACCACTCCACGTATGAGATTCAAAACTGAACCAATAGAAGAAGAAGAGGATGTCGCCGGAGCATGCCACTTAAAAAGAGAATCACTATCTGTTGGGTAAGTAATTGATAATAATACATATAGCCAGTTGAGGCTGTGAAGTTTTTTAATGCCGCTTCCCGCCCTGTAACGAGTTTTTTTAAAAGGAAAAAAGACTGCATGTCATTACAAACTCTCATAATTGGGGGCATTGAGCCAGTTTGCCATACGTTATGCGGGGAGGTTCCCGTTATGAAGGACTTATTCAGACGTCGTCTGCTTCTGCCCATTTTTAATGGTCAGACTTCCGTTTGCGCGCCTCTCCTTCGGAGATTTTTATGGCGCTGTTCAATTTTAGGAGACCGCCATACTCTTATTTTATCAGTTCGAACAGCGGAGTATCCGGCGTTTCAAAGTGAAAAATAAAATTATCACTATTCTCAGCCACTATTTTTCCGGAATAAAGCTCCTTTACCTGCGCATATTTACTAGGCAGGGTTACTTTTATGTCACCGCCAGTAGCGGTATGAAT